>JAFSKJ010000100.1 GCA_017449025.1 Prevotella sp.
TCGCGCAGCTTCTGCTTCGGTTCGAGCAGGGCCTGCAGGATGCACTTCTGCGTGGCACGGCTGCCGATGATGTAGGCACCGATGCGGTTGATGCTGGCATCGAAGTAGTCCAGTCCAACGTGGGCACGGTCGAGGGCATCGCTGCGCACGAGTTCCTTGAAGAGGTCCAGCGTCTGGTCGTTCATGATGGTCACGTGGTCGGAGTCCCAACGCACCGGACGGCTGACGTGGAGCATCAGCTCGGGCACGTACATGAGCAGGGTGGAGACGAAGTCGGAGACGTTCTCGGTCTGCTCGTAGTGGCCGGTGTCGATGGTGTAGATGGCCTTGCGTGTGGCGCAGTAGGCGGTGTAGAAGTCGTGCGAGCCCACGGTGTAGCTCTCCAGTCCGATGCCGAAGAGCTTGGCCTCGAAGCAGTTCTTCACCCAGTCGAGCTTCTCCTCCATGATCTCGTCGAGCGAGGCGGCGAGAATCTCACGATACTTCTTGCGCTGTACGGGCATGTCCTTCGAGCCGTCGTGCACCCAGATGTTCATGATGCAGGGGTCGTTCTGTGCCTTACCCATAGCGTCGGCAATCTTGCGGCAGCGCTTGGTGTGCTCAATCCAGAAGTCGCGGATGGACTTGTCGGGGTTCGACAGTGTGAGGTCGCCGGACTTCGGGTGAGAGAACGATGTGGAGTTGAAGTCGAGCTTCATGTTGTTCTCCTTGGCCCAGTCAATCCAGCTCTGGAAGTGCTTCACCTCCACCTGGTCGCGGTCGACGAACTGTCCGCCGAAGTCGCCGTAGATTTCGTGGAGGTTCAGGCGGTGGTTGCCGCCGAGCAGGGTCTTGACGAACTCAATGTCCTGGCGCACCTCGTCGATGGTGCGTGCGCGGCCAGGGTAGTTGCCAGTGGTCTGGATGCCGCCGGAGAGGGCCTCGTTGCGCTCGAAGCCTACCACGTCGTCGCTCTGCCAGCAGTGGAGTGAGATCTGCTGCTTCTGGAGCTGGTCAAGTACTGCGTCGGTGTCGACGCCAATGGCTGCGTAGCGCTCTTTGGCTACGGCATAAGCCTGTTCAATGAGATTTGCTTTCATGTTCGTTTGTGATTTGTTGTTTCGATATTTCGTTATTTCGATATTTCGTTATTTCGATATTTCGTTATTTCGTTATTTCGAGGTATTTGTGGTAGGCCTCGTCCCAGGCGGCTTTGTCCTGAGGCTCGTACTTCACCATTTCTGTAGAGGCGGCGATTATGGCGCGCATCTCCCAGATGTCACTCACCAGCCCGGCGGCCTTGGCCTGCATCATGATGTTGCCGATGGCGGTACACTCCTGCGGGCCTGCCAGCACAGTGGCACCCGTTGAGTTGGCAGTGAACTGGTTGAGGTACTTGTTCAGCGAGCCGCCGCCAATGATGTGCAGCGTCTGAAGCTTGAAGGGAGCGAACTCCTGGAGCCACGTGAACACCTGACGGTAGCGCAGAGCCAGCGAGTCGAAGATGCAGCGGCAGATCTCTGCCGGTGTCTCGGGCACGGGCTGGTTGGTGTTGCGGCAGTACTTCTGTATGGCGCCAATCATCGACGAGGGTGCGGCAAACATCTGGTCGTCGGGGTTGATGATAGAGCGGAAAGGCGCCACCTCCATTGCCGAGCCTTGCAGCTCGGGATGGCTCAGCTTCTTCACCTCCTCGGGCCACTCCAGGCGGCAGCGCTCGTAGAGCCACATGCCGCAGATGTTCTTAAGGAAGCGGGTGGTGCCCTCTATGCCGCCTTCGTTGGTGAAGTTACGCTCATAGCTGAGGTCGCTGATGATGGCGTCGGGCGTCTCAATGCCCATGAGGCTCCATGTGCCGCTGCTCAGGTATGCGAACTGCTCGTCCTTGGCAGGCACGGCGGCTACGGCAGAGCCTGTGTCGTGTCCGGCAACGGCTATGACAGGTACGGCTCCCAGTCCCGTCAGGCGCTGCACCTCGTCGGTGAGCACGCCGATGACGGTGCCGGGGTTCACCATCTTACCGAACTTGGAGCGGCTGAGTCCGAGGCTGGCCAGCAGGCGTTCGTCGAGCTGCTTGGTGCGCGGGTCGAGCAGCTGCGAGGTAGAGGCGATGGTGTATTCGCACACCTCGTTGCCCGTGAGCATCCACGAGAGAGCATCGGGCACGAACAGTATCTTCTTGGCCTGCATGAAGGCTGTGTTCTGCTCGCGCTTCATGGCGTAGAGCTGGAAGATGGAGTTGAAGTTCATGAACTGTATGCCCGTAACGTCGTAGACCTCCTTCTTTGAGATAACGTGCTTCAGGTAGTCGTCCATGGCGTCGAAGGTGACGGGGTCGCGGTATGCGCGCGGGTTCCTAAGTATTGCTCCGTCGTCGCCTATGAAGACGAAGTCTACACCCCACGTGTCGATGCCTATGGAGGTGATTTCAAGTCCGCGCGAGGCCACCTCCTTCAGTCCGCGTATGATTTCGAAATACAGAGCATAGATGTCCCAGTAGTAGTGTCCCCCCTGCTCTATAAGGTTGTTGGGGAAGCGCGTCACTTCCTCAAGGCTGAAACGCCCGTCGGCAATGCTGCCGATAATGGTACGGCCGCTGGTGGCGCCCAGGTCTACGGCAAAGAAATACTTGTTGTTTTCCATTATGTGTCTTAGCTTGATTAGTAGTACAATACAAAACGCTGGCAAAGATACGAAAAAAACAAGTATCGTCACCAACGTTTTTTGATTTTATCACTAAGATTTTTGAGAAGGCCTACAGTTTGCCCTGCTCTCCGAGGTACGAGTCCTTGAAGCCAAGGAAATAAAGCACGCCGTCGAGGCCCACGGTGTTGATGGACTGCTTGGCGTTAGCCACCACACGCGGCTTGGCGTGGAAGGCTATCCCCAGACCGGCCTCGCTTATCATGGGCAGGTCGTTGGCACCGTCGCCTACGGCAATGGTCTGCGCCAGGTTCACCTTCTCCACCTGCGCTATGAGCTTCAGCAGCTCCGCCTTGCGGTGGCCGTCTACCACGTCGCCGACATAGCGCCCGGTGAGCTTGCCGTTGTCGTCAATCTCCAGTTCGTTGGCATAGACGTAGTCAATGCCGTACTTACGCTGCAGATACTCGCCAAAGTAGGTGAATCCGCCAGAGAGTATGGCAATCTTGTAGCCGCAGCGCTTCAGGATGGTCATCAGCCGGTCAACGCCCTCGGTGATGGGCAGGTGCTCGGCAATGTCCTGCATCACGCTTACGTCCAGTCCCTTGAGTAGTGCCACGCGCCGCGTGAAGCTCTCCTTGAAGTCTATCTCTCCGCGCATGGCACTCTCTGTGATGGCGCGCACCTCGGCTCCCACTCCGTTGCGCTCGGCCAGCTCGTCGATGCACTCCGTCTGTATGAGCGTGGAGTCCATGTCGAAGCAGATGAGGCGGCGCATGCGGCGGAACATGTCATCCTTCTGGAACGAGAAGTCGATGCCCAGCTCGGCCGAGAGCCTCAACAGGCGGCTCTGCATCTCCTGCCTGTCTTGCGGTTCGCCGCGCAGCGAGAACTCTATGCAGGCGCGTATGTGCTTGGCGGGATTCTTTATGCTCTTGCGACCTGTCATGCGGCGTATGGCGTCGATGTTGAACCCCTGGTCGGCAATGACCTGTGTGGCTGCCTCTATCTGCTTAGCCTCCAGCTCACGCCCCATGACCATCAGTATGTAGCGGTTCTTGCCCTGATGGCCCACCCAGTCTTCGTACTCATCGTCGCTGATGGGCGAGAAGCCTATGTTCACGCCCAGCTCGGTGGCCTTGAAGAGCAGTTCCTTCATAACCTGCCCGCTGTGCATCTCATCCATGCGGATGAGTATGCCCAACGACAGAGTGGAGTGTATGTCGGCCTGGCCGATGTCGAGAATCTGTGCGTCGTACTTTGCCAGTATTCCCATGACCGAGGCGGTGAGTCCGGGTCGGTCTTGGCCTGTTATGCGCACAAGAATCTGTTCCTCGCGCACTGCCTGCGTGGCGTTGTCGTTAGTTTGCATATCCTGCTAATGTTGATGTTACAGCCCAGCCAGCTCAACCACCTTGTCTACAGCCGCCGAGAGTCCGTCGGCATTCTTGCCGCCAGCCTGTGCGAAGTGTGGCTGCCCGCCGCCGCCGCCCTGTATGAGCTTGGCGGCCTCGCGCACCATCTGTCCGGCGTTCAGGCCGTGCTCGCTAACCATGTCGTCGCTCATCATGATGGTGAGCTGCGGCTTCTCGTTGGCCTTGGTGCCGAGCACGCAGAGCAGTGAGACTGAGCCGTCGGCCTGCCCCGCGACTGCTGTGCGTATCTTGAAGGCAAGGTCCTTGGCGGCGGCTGGCTCCAGGGGCATGACGCTGGTAATTACCTTTACGCCGTTCACCTCGCGGGCCTTCTCCACCAGTTGCTTGGCGAAGCGCTCCACGGCCTGTGCCTGGAAGGTCTCTATCTCCTTCTTCATGCTGTCGTGCTCCTCAATGTACTTGCGGATGACGCCCTGCAGGTCCTTGGCGTTGTTGAAGAACGACTTCACGGCCTTCAGCGTGTCCTCGATGCCGTAGAGCATTTCCTCGCACTCCTTGCCCGTCTTGGCCTCTATGCGGCGTATGCCTGCTGCCACGCTGGCTTCAGACAATATCTTGAAGAATCCTATGCGGCCCGTAGAGGTGGCGTGGATGCCGCCGCACAGCTCGCATGAGGGTCCGAACTGTATCACGCGCACCTTGTCGCCGTACTTCTCGCCGAAGAGTGCTATGGCTCCCAGCTTCTTTGCCTCGTCCATGGGCATGTCTCGGTGCTCGTCGCGGTGCAGGTCCTGGCGTATCATGTCGTTCACCAAGCGCTCCACCTCTCGCAGCTGCTCGTCGCTCACCTTCTCGAAGTGTGAGAAGTCGAAGCGCAGGGTGTCGGGACTGACGAACGAGCCTTTCTGCTCCACGTGGTCGCCCAACACCTGCTTCAGGGCGTAGTCCAAGAGGTGGGTGGCTGTATGGTTGGCAGCCGAGGCGTCGCGCTTGTCGGTGTCGACGCAGGCCATGAACTCTGCCGTGAGGTCTTTGGGCAGCTGCTTCACAATGTGTACGGTCTGGCCGTTCTCGCGCTTCGAGTCTATCACCTCTATGGTCTCTGTCTCGGAGACGAGCACGCCCTGGTCGCCCACCTGGCCGCCCATCTCGCCGTAGAAGGGCGTGTAGTCGAGCACCAGCTCGTAGAACTCGTTCTTCTTCTGTGTCACCTTGCGGTAGCGTATGATGTGGCAGGAGTATTCGGAGTAGTCGTAGCCCACGAACTGCTGAAGCCCCCCTTCCGTCCCCCCTTGGGGGGAAACTTCTGAGGCGATAGACTCCTCCCCCAAGGGGGAGGTTGGGAGGGGGCTTATCCAATCCCCATTCTCGACGGCGGCGGCATTGCGGGCGCGCTCTTTCTGCTTCTGCATCTCCATCTGGAATTGCTCTTCGTTGACGGTGAAGCCGTTTTCGCGGCAGATAAGCTCGGTGAGGTCGAGGGGGAAGCCGTAGGTGTCGAACAGGCGGAAGGCCTGTGCTCCGTCAAGCTCTGTCTTGCCTTCGCTCTTCATCTGCTCCATGGCCTTGTCTAAAAGCGAGATACCCTTGTCCAAGGTGCGCAGGAAGGCGTCCTCTTCCTCCTTCATCACCTTGGCTATGAGCGTCTGCTGCGCCTTCAGCTCGGGGAAGGCATCGCCCATCTCGTCGACAAGCGTGGGCAGAAGCTTGTAAAGGAAAGCCTCCTTCTGTCCGAGGAACGTGTAGGCATAGCGGACGGCACGGCGCAGGATACGCCGGATGACGTAGCCGGCCTTGGCATTAGAGGGCAGCTGGCCGTCGGCAATGGAGAAGGCCACGGCGCGCAGGTGGTCGGCGCAGACGCGCATGGCCACATCAATAAGCCCCCCTTCCGTCCCCCCCTGGGGGGAAACCTGCTCCTCCCCCAGGGGGGAGGTTGGGAGGGGGCTCCCATATTTTAGCCCCGTAATCTCCTCTTCCTTCCTGATGATAGGCTGGAACACGTCGGTGTCGTAGTTGGAGTGCTTGCCCTGCATCATGCGCACAAGGCGCTCGAAGCCCATTCCCGTGTCGATGACGTTCATGGTCAGCTTCTCTAACGAGCCGTCGGCCTTGCGGTTGTATTGCATGAACACAAGGTTCCATATCTCTATCACCTGCGGGTCGTCCTTGTTCACCAGTTCGCGGCCCGGCTTGCCGTTCTTCCTCTCTGCCTCCGGTCTGGAGTCGACATGAATCTCCGAGCACGGGCCGCAAGGCCCCGTGTCGCCCATCTCCCAGAAGTTATCGTGCTTGTTGCCGTTTATGATGTGGTCGGCAGGCACATGCTTGAGCCAGTAGCCGGCGGCCTCGTCGTCGCGTTCCAGGCCCTCCGAAGGGTCGCCCTCGAACACGGTGACGTAGAGGTCGTCGGGGTTCAGCTTGAGCACGTCAACCAAGTACTCCCACGCCATGTCTATGGCACCCTCCTTGAAGTAGTCGCCAAACGACCAGTTGCCCAGCATCTCGAACATGGTGTGGTGGTATGTGTCATGGCCCACCTCTTCCAGGTCGTTATGCTTGCCTGACACGCGCAGGCACTTCTGGGTGTCGGCGCGTCGCCGTGGCTCCGGCTCGCGCGTACCTAATATTATATCTTTCCACTGGTTCATGCCAGCGTTGGTGAACATCAGTGTAGGATCGTCCTTTACCACCATAGGTGCCGATGGCACTATGGCATGTTGCTTCGACTCGAAGAAGCTCTTGAACGAGTCGCGAATCTCTTTTGCGGTCATCATTCTATTCTTATATTTGACAATAATCTATTTTGTTGGCATCCATTCGTCGGCCAGCTTGAACACGCGCTCCAGGGTTATCTGCTCTGCCTCCTTCTTGGTGAGCTGGCGGCTCCAGGCCACGCGCTCCTTGGTCTGGGCACCCTCGCCCGTGTTGTTGTACTCCATGTAGCGTGCCGTCTGCTCGCGGTGCTTCTCCCAGTGGTGCCAGCCCTCGGGACGTATGCCCTTGGGCAGCTTGCAGTTCATGAACAGCGTGTAGCCGTAATCGCGCCACGGACGCCCGAGATAAACCTTGGTGGCCTCAGGCGCAGTGGTTATGGTGCAGTTGGAGAAGACATAGCCGAAGGCCACATCCTGCGGTGTGGAGGCGGCTGTGATGTAGGAATTGATCTTGCAGAAGATGGTGCACCTCTCGAACCACGCCGTCGACGGGCCGAATATGAAGTCTGTGGTGCCCTCTATGTAGCAGTCCTCGAAGTAGTTGCGAGTATTGGGCATGCCGGTGTACACCGTGTCCTGATTGCCAAGGAGCCTGCAGTTGAAGAATCTTATCTTGTCGCCCTGCGTATGTACGGCCACGGCCTGTCCCAACTTGGCTGCGTTGTTCTCTATTGTGATGTTCTTGAACGTGATGTCGTTGGCATCCACCCTGACGGTGAACGTGCGGAAGGTGCCTAACTTTGGGCGGTCGCCCATGGCCAGCAGCTGCTGCTTCATTTCGGCAGGCCAGTAGCAGCCCTCCATGGTCAGGTTGGCGTGGTCGTCGTAGGTGATGATGGTCTGGTCGCGGTCTTCACCGCAAATCTCAATGTTCTGCAACCACTGGGGAATGATAATTTTCTCTTTGTAAGTCCCTTTCTTTACGTAGATCACCTTGTGATAGTCCATAAAGGCTCTGCACACCTCTATGGCTCCGCTCACGGTGCGGAACTCACCCGTACCGTCGCGAGCCACTACTATGGTGTCAGGACTGTCGTAGCTTTTTGCTGCTGCCGTGCCTGCTGTCATTACCACAGCCATGAGCAGCATAATCCGCCGCCAAGAGGGCAGGCGCTTGGGGGAAATGGTTGTCTTCATGTCATTAATTTGTTTCAATAAGGCCACAAAATTACTAATTATTGTTGACTTCGCGCAATCTTTTGAGAATATTAACAATTCCAGGACGTAAAACAACTGCTCAGCCCCTCCTTACAAAGAACAAAAAACCTCATGGCAAGGAGCCTGAATGGTTACAAAAGCAGGATGCCTGCAAAAAAAGTAGGCTGACAATAGCCGTATGTCGAAAAAAATGTGTAATTTTGCAGCGAAAAATAAGATTATACATCAATATGAACGTACTCGAACTTAGTGAACAAGAGATTCTACGTCGGCAGTCGCTCGACGAGCTGCGCCGCATGGGCATCAACCCCTACCCTGCAGCAGAGTATTCCACCAATGCCTTTTCTACAGAGATAACAAGCAGTTTCAGCGACGAGGCTCCTGCCCGCGAGGTGTCTGTGGCAGGCCGCATGATGAGCCGCCGCGTGATGGGCAAGGCATCGTTTGTGGAGCTGCAGGACTCAAAGGGGCGCATACAGGTGTATGTCACCCGCGACGACATCTGCCCCGGCGACAACAAGGACCTTTACAACACAGTGTTTAAGAAGCTGCTTGACATTGGCGACTTCATTGGCGTGAAAGGCACTGTGTTCCGCACACAGACAGGCGAGATAAGCATCCATGCCAAGGAGATGACGCTGCTGTCGAAGAGCCTGAAGCCGCTGCCCATAGTGAAATACAAGGATGGTGTGGCCTACGACAAGTTTGACGACCCGGAGCTGCGCTACCGCCAGCGCTACGTAGACCTTGTGGTGAACGAGGGCGTGAAGGACACCTTCCTGCAGCGCGCCACCGTCATACGCACCATCCGCAAGGTGCTCGACGAGGCCGGCTACACCGAGGTGGAGACTCCCACGCTGCAGATGATTGCCGGCGGAGCCAGCGCGCGCCCCTTCATAACCCATTTCAACGCGCTGGACCAGGACATGTACATGCGCATAGCCACCGAGCTGTACCTCAAGCGCCTCATAGTGGGCGGCTTCGAGGGTGTCTACGAGATTGGCAAGAACTTCCGCAACGAGGGCATGGACCGCAACCACAACCCGGAGTTCACCTGCATGGAGCTGTACGTGCAATACAAGGACTACAACTGGATGATGGCGTTCACCGAGAAGCTGCTCGAGACTGTCTGCATAGCAGTGAACGGCTCTACAGAGCGCGAGATCGACGGCAACATAGTGTCGTTCAAGGCCCCCTACCGCCGCTTGCCCATACTCGACGCCATCAAGGAGAAGACAGGCTTCGACTGCGACGGCAAGACGGAGGACGAGATACGGCAGTTCTGCCTGTCGAAGGGCATGGAGGTAGACGAGACCATGGGAAAGGGCAAGCTCATCGACGAGCTGTTCGGCGAATACTGCGAGGGCACCTTCATCCAGCCCACGTTCATCACCGACTATCCCGTGGAGATGTCGCCCCTGACCAAGATGCACCGCTCGAAGCCGGGGCTTACCGAGCGCTTCGAGCTGATGGTGAACGGCAAGGAGCTGGCTAACGCCTACTCAGAGCTGAACGACCCCATTGACCAGGAGGAGCGCTTCATGGAGCAGATGCGACTGGCCGACAAGGGCGACGACGAGGCAATGGTGATAGACCGCGACTTCCTGCGCGCACTCCAGTACGGCATGCCACCCACTTCGGGCATAGGCATCGGCATAGACCGGCTGGTGATGCTCATGACCGGCAAGACCTTCATACAGGAGGTGCTCTTCTTCCCGCAGATGAAGCCCGAGAAGCGCGCCCCGCAGTCGACGGTGGCCGAATGGGCTGCCATAGGCGTTGGCGAAGAGTGGGTGCCCGTGCTCCGCAAGGCCGGTTTCAACCTCATCCAGAACATCCGCGACGAAAAGCCCCAGGGCCTGCAGCAGAAGATTGGCGACATTGTAAAGAAATATAAGCTCGAACTCGTGAAGCCTTCTGTCGACGAGGTTCAGCAATGGATTGAAAAGGCATAGAAAGCCCACCCAAGCCCTCCCAATGGAGGGATGTATAAGATAGATACATAAAGACAGGATATGAGCGACAGCAATTCATATAGTTCAAGTAATCTACACCCCTCACTTGGTGAGGGCTTGGGAGGGCTTTGTGGTCGCATTGCCATTGTTGGCGGCGGAAGCTGGGCAACAGCCATTGCCAAGATTGTGGTGAGACACACTCACCACATAGGCTGGTATATGCGCCGCGACGACCAGATAGAGGAGTTCCGCCGCCTGGGGCACAACCCCAGCTATCTTACCAGCGTGCACTTCGACGTGTCGGAGATTCACTTCGAGAGCGACCTTAACCGCATCGTCTCGCTCTACGACACCCTTGTCTTCGTGATTCCCTCGCCATACCTTAAGAACCACCTGCGCAAGCTGAAGACGCGCATCAAGGACAAGTTCATTGTCACTGCCATCAAGGGCATAGTGCCCGACGAGAACCTGGTGTGCTCAGAATATTTCCACCAGGTGTTCGACGTGTCGTACGACAACCTGGCATGCCTCGGAGGCCCCAGCCATGCCGAGGAGGTGGCGTTAGAGCGACTGAGCTACCTCACCGTGGGCTGCTCCGACCTGGAAAAGGCGCAGGCCTTTGCCGACGTGCTCAACAGCGACGTGATAAAGACCACCACGTCGACCGATGTCATCGGCATTGAATACTCGTCGGTGCTGAAGAATGTCTACGCCATTGCCGCAGGCATCTGCTCAGGACTTAAGTTCGGCGACAACTTCCAGTCGGTGCTCATGTCAAACGCCGTGCAGGAGATGAACCGCTTCCTGCAAACCATACACCCCATTGACCGCAACATCACCGACTCAGTGTACATGGGCGACCTGCTCGTCACCGGCTACTCCAACTTCTCGCGCAACCGCACCTTCGGCACCATGATTGGCAAGGGATATTCCGTGAAGTCGGCACAGATGGAGATGGAGATGATTGCCGAGGGATTCTTCGGCACCAAGTGCATGAAGGAAATTAACCGCCACTGCCACGTCAACATGCCCATCCTCGACGCAGTCTACAACATTCTCTACGAGCGCATTTCGCCGCAGATAGAAATCAAACTGCTTACCGACTCCTTCAGATAATCTCCATTATCTTTTCGAAGAAGCGCTTGCCAAGCGTCTCTGCACCCAAGGCATCGAAGTGTATCCGGTCGGACTGAAGGCTCAGGTCGCCAGCCTCCACAACGTGGAAGTTCTCGTCCTCCTCAGCCAACCGCCGCAGGGCATCGGCCACCTTCGGCGACCCCTGCCGGCTATTCTTGGCAAACGTGCCGCAGACAATGGGCAGCGTGGCATACTTGCTCCTGCCGGTAGCCTCTACGAGATGCTGGCGGATATATGCCGTCACGGCCTTCATGTTGTCGTAGTAGCGGTCGGCCTGCGACATGTCGCCCTCGCCCTGGTGCCACAGCATGAACTTTATGTCGTAGTCCTCGGGAAGGTTCTCAAGGCAGGCGTCTATCTGCCTTGTCAGCGAGCGCAGCAGCGACTTGTCGCTCTTCACAAACTCCGGGTCTGCACTCCAGAACATCCCGTGGGTGCTCCTGGTGCAGGCCGTGTCGATGGCCGTTCCACCCATGGTTTGCTTAATCACGTAGAACGGACGCTTCCACCTCTGTTCAAGGTTATAGTAGACCACGGCATCGAAGCCCCAGCGCGGCCCTATGTCTGTTCTGCCCACTGTAGGCCAGAACTCTGTGAACTTGCCTGTGGCTTTCAGGAAATCGCCGCTGCCGTAGCTCCACCGGCAGTAGTCGTAGTGTATGTATGACGGCAGCTCGGCAATGGGTACGCGGCCGTCGGCATTCGACTGTCCGGCGGTAATGATGACAGGCACCTCGCTTCCGGCCCTGCACATAATGCCTGTCAGCAGGAAAAACACCGCGAATAGTTTTCTCTTCATACGGTTTGTCGTTAAGTAGATTGTCGTTATATTGCTCTTTGCCTGCAAAATTACTAAAAAAACTCCACATAAGACGCCCAATGTACAAAAAACGAAGTAAAAAATTTGGTGTTTCTCGCAATAATTGCTAACTTTGCAACAGTATTGTACACAAACAATCCATTAACACCTATTACAAATTCTAAAACCAAAACGATTATGGACTACAAGATTATCGACATCGAAGGCGTAGGCGAGGTGTACGCCGAGAAGCTTATTGCCGCTGGCATCAACAAGGTTAGTGAACTGTTAGAGAAATGCGCAGCCCCCAAGGGCCGCAAGGAGCTGGCTGAGCAGACAGAGATCAGCGAGAAGCTGATACTGCGCTGGACCAACCATGCCGACCTGTTCCGCATCAACGGCGTTGGCCCGCAGTTCGCCGAGCTGCTCGAAGCCGCCGGCGTAGACACCGTGAAGGAGTTCCGCCACCGTGTGGCCGAGAACCTGCAGCCAAAGCTCGAGGAAATCAACACCGAGAAGCACATCTGCGGCCGCGTGCCCGCCGTCAGCGAGGTACAGAAAATGATTGACCAGGCCAAGGAGCTTGAGCCGAAGATGACGTATTAAGAGTGAAGAACAGCACCGTCACCGCCCCGACGTAAGCAGGCGGTGCATGGTGCGGGCCGCATTATCCGGTGCCGACTCACTGCCGAGCGTCCGGCGCACCTGCTCATATCCGTTGAGCATCTGCTGCCGGGCGCTGCCGTTTAGTATAGCTGTCAGCTCCATGCGGATATTGTCTACGGAGAAGCTGTCGGCAACCAGCTCCTTTACCACCTCACGCCCCGCAATAAGGTTGACGAGCGACACAAAGGGCACCTTGAGCAGACGTCGGCGAAGGAACCCAATGAGCCGAGGCAGCGCTGTTGCATAGCACACCACCTGCGGAACACCGAGGAGAGCAGTCTCGAGCGTCGCCGTACCGCTGGTGACCAGGGCGGCGGTGGCAACGTGAAGCAGCTGGAAAGAGTTGCCAGCAGGGAGCACCGTTACCTGGTAGCCGGCGGTGAACTGCGAATAAAAGTCGTGGTCAATGGCAGGAGCGCCTGCCACCACCATCTGATAATTACCGGCAAGATGAGCCGTAGCCTGGAGCATGGCAGGCAAGTTGTCGCGAATCTCCTGCTTACGGCTACCACATAGTATGGCGATGATAGGCTTCGACGACGAAAGACCATTCTCACCAATAAAGACATCGCGGCTCGTATCCGTTCCAGCCTTGAACGCTCGTACCTCGTCGGCAGTGGGATTGCCCACATAGTGTATGGGATAGCTGTGCTTCCGCTCGAAGAAGTCCACTTCAAAGGGAAGTATTGAGAACAACTCGTCAACGTCGCGCTTGATGTTCCTGATGCGATACTCCTTCCACGCCCAGATTTTCGGCGAGATGTAGTAATAGACACTCAGCCCTGCACCCGCAACCTTCAACCGGTGGGCAAACCTGGCAATGTTAAGATTGAAGCCCGGATAGTCCACAAGAATCAGGGCGTCGGGCTTCCACCGCCTTATGTCGCTCTTGCATATCCTCATATTCCGCAGTATGGTGGGCAAGTGCATGAGCACAGGCACGACGCCCATATATGCCAGCTCCCTGTAGTGCTTCACAAGCGTTCCCCCCGCGGCTGCCATCTTGTCGCCGCCGAAGAAGCGGAACTGCGCATCGTTGTCAATGCTTTTCAGCGAGCGCATGAGGTGCGAGGCATGCAAGTCGCCCGACGCTTCGCCTGCTATCAGATAGTACTTCATATCACACGAACTCCTTTCTCATCCTGTCCAAGAACTCATGCGCAGTCACGTCGATGGTTGTCGGCGTGATGGCCACATAGCCGTGGCTGAGAGCCCAGTTGTCTGTATCGTCTGCCTCCGGCTCGTCGTTCTCATAGTGCCCCACCATCCACCAGTAGTCGTAGCCCCGGGGGTGATGGCATCGGGTCACCTCATGGCTCCACGTACCGTATGCCATGCGACACACACGTACACCCTTGAAGCATTCGGTGAGTGGGAAGTTCACGTTCAGGCAGACCCCGCGCGGCAGTCCGTCGGCAAGCACCCTGCAGGTGATGCGCTCTACGTAAGGGCGCAGCGGCTCGAAGTCGGCATCGGACCTGTGGTCGCAGAGAGAGAAAGCCACGCTGGGTATGTACTTCATGCAGCCCTCCATGGTCACACCCATCGTACCAGAGTAGTGGGCGTTGACAGAGGCATTGTCGCCGTGGTTGATGCCGCCGATCACCATGTCGGGCCTGCGTGGCACTATCTCGGACAGCGCCATCTTCACACAGTCCACCGGCGTGCCGTTGCACGACCACACCTCCACGCCCTCGCTCTTCTCAACACAGTGGAGCGTCAGGGGCGTAGTGGCAGAGAAGGCACGCGAGGCGCCTGAGCGTCCTGAATCGGGCGCACACACTATAATGTCGCCAAACCGTCTCACCATGTCTATGAGGCACCTTATACCCTTGGCCTGATAGCCGTCGTCGTTAGAAATAAGCAATAATGGTCGTCTGTTTTCCATAAAAGTCACAGTTTTTGACTGCAAAAGTACGAAAAAAGGTTTAAACGAACGGATTTCTCGTAAGAAATCTGTGGCATCGCCCCGTTTTTTCAGTCCTTTGCCATGTCAGAGCCCTACATCATCATTCACTTCCCAGTGTCCCGCTGTATCCACTGCCCACATATATTATATGCGGAAGCTTTGAAATGTGGCGCTTGATGGTTCTTAATCCTTTTTGGCTCATTTTTGCAAGCTCATCTGCTGTAATTTGTGGATTGAAACATTGGGGTCATTTGTAGAGTGGCACTTTACGGCCGTAAAGTGGCACTTAATTTCAAAAAAGTGCCACTTTAGCTCCGTAGAGTGCCACTCTACGGATGAGCCTCGATGTTTCACGGTCGAGAAGTGTAATAAAATTCAGAAAAATGTCGATATTTCGGATAGAAAAAGGGAAAAATGGGGCAGTTTTCGGTGGGATTATTGGGGGTCATCACACGCATTGTAACCCCTCTCGTAGAGAAAACGGCCAGAAAGGCCAGAAAGTACATAGCCCAGGGCGATGCCCTGGGGGTGAACCACCAGCCATTTCGCCATACCTACGGCATGGCTGTATGGCTGGCTACCCCTATCTGATGCCTCGGCATCGTCTTCCTTTAGAGCACCATAATACAAAAGGGATGCCTCGGCATCGTCTTCCTTTAGGTGTGTATAAAGAATATTGGGGAACTTCATATATTGCCAAGGGCGAGGAAACCGAACAAAACGGAAAATGCCGGAAGTGTGTGCTGCTTCCGGCATTTTCCTTGAGCCTCTTGTCGGATTCGAACCAACGACCCCGAGATTACAAATCACGTGCTCTGGCCAACTGAGCTAAAGAGGCGGGTGGGCAAGCTACCTGCATCGCGCCGCTACAACCTAATACCCTTGCTGCGTTCCCACCCTGGGGGATTCAAAGGGAGCTGGCCGTACAGGACTTGCCCGTGTTTGCGTTTTTGCGGGTGCAAAGTTACAACTAAAAAACAAGAATGACGAAAGTGAAGATTAAGAATTTGTGGGTTTTAACACTTTTTCCGAACTTGTCACTCGTTATGTGTAAGAAAATGCTTAATTTTGCAGCGTGAAATCAATAATACTACGTAATGACGCCTGCTGAATATATACAACTGAAGGCTTTTGCGCGCATCGACGGCGCTCTGTTG
The DNA here is from genome assembly GCA_017449025.1 of Prevotella sp. Lineage (GTDB taxonomy): Bacteria > Bacteroidota > Bacteroidia > Bacteroidales > Bacteroidaceae > Prevotella. Next base: position 15,497 of record JAFSKJ010000100.1, read on the forward strand.
GCGGTGGTGTGGATAATTGGCTTTGCCTGCTACTTGGTAGGCATGGCCAGGCCTGTCTATGGGTTGGCGGCAGTCTTGCTGTTAGTGTCGTCGCCATTCTTTGCCGCCTCGCGTCTGCGCCATTTCCGCGACGAGGCGCGACAGGGTTCCATCACCTTAGCCCGCGGCTGGGCCTACTCTGTGCTGATGTTCTTCTACGGGGGAATACTGCTTGCCTTGGCCCAATGCCTGTACCTTACATTCATGGACCACGGCTACATGGTGATGCAGCTTACGCGCATGATGGAGTCGCCCGAGGGCAAGATGGTGGTGGAGCAGTATGGCTTGCAGCAGACCATGGCCGAGTCGCTGGCAATGCTGAGCGAGCAGCGGCCCATAGACTTGGCGCTCAACATGCTCACAATGGTCATCTTGAGCGGAATTGTGCTGGGACTGCCCATCGGGGCGTTCATGCAGCGCAAAGGGTGTAAAGAAGTTAAAGGAAATAAAGGAGTAAAAGATAGTGGACATATCAATAGTAATACCTCTTTATAATGAGGAAGAGTCGATAGGCGAGCTGTACGCCTGGATAGAGCGGGTGATGAAGGAGCATGGCTTCAGCTATGAGGTGGTGTTCATCAATGACGGCTCCACCGACCGTTCGTGGGAGATTATCAGCAGCCTGCACCAGGCACAGCCCGACACGGTGAAGGGCATTAAGTTCCGCCGCAACTACGGCAAGAGCCCTGCTCTCTACTGCGGCTTTGCCGAGGCAAAGGGCGACGTGGTGATAACGATGGATGCCGACCTTCAGGACTCTCCCGACGAGATTCCGGAACTGTACCGCATGATCATGGTTGATAAGTACGACCTTGTGTCGGGCTATAAGCAGAAGCGCTACGACCCTCTGTCGAAGACCTTGCCCACGAAGCTCTTCAACGCCACGGCCCGCCGTGTGAGCGGCATTAAGAACCTGCACGACTTCAACTGCGGGCTGAAGGCCTATCGCCGCGTCGTGGTGAAGAACATAGAGGTGTACGGCGAGATGCACCGCTACATACCCTACTTGGCCAAGCAGGCCGGCTTCGACAATATTGGTGAGAAGGTGGTGCACCACCAGGCCCGTAAGTACGGCACGTCGAAGTTCATGGGCTGGAACCGCTTTGTCAACGGATACTTAGACCTGCTTACCCTGTGGTTTCTCAGCACCTTTGGCAAGAAGCCCATGCATGTATTCGGATTTCTTGGTACGCTGATGTTCCTTGTTGGTTTCGTGGCAGCATTCATCATAGGTGCTGACAAGCTGTGGTGTATGGCAAACGGCATTCCGCAGCGGTTAGTCACCGACAGTCCGTGGTTCTATATAGCCCTGACCATGATGATGATAGGCACGCAGCTGTTCCTGACCGGATTCATTGGCGACCTTATCAGCCGCACATCGACTGTGCGTAACGATTATCAGGTTGAGGAGAAACTGTGAGTTAGGAGTTAAGAATATCGAATGAAGAGGGGAATTATGATTACCGACAGACTGAGGGCACATCTTACAGCCTCATTATCTATATTGCTCTTATTGCTGACGGCATGCTCCAGCATTGACTGCCCAGTGCAGAACACCGTCTACACGGTCTATACCCTGCATAAGAGCGATCTCTCCACCGACACGCTCAACGGCGACACGCTCACGGTGTACTCCCGCCGGCACAATGGCTCCGACACCCTGCTTCTGAACCAGATTACCTCCGTGACGCAGTTCACCCTGCCCATGGGCTACTCTAATCCCGAGGACACGCTCTACTTCTACCTTAAAGTGGCCGACGGCGAGACTACCGACACAGTGTGGATAAAGAAGGAGAACCAGCCGCACTTCGAGTCGGTGGACTGTAGCGCCGCCTTCTTCCACCATATTACAGCCGTGCGCCATACGCGCAACGGCATTGATTCAATAGCCATCAACAAATCGACAGTGAACTATGACGGCAACACCGAACATTTCCACCTTTATCTCAAGGCTCGCCGTTAGTCTTGCCCTGCTGCTCACGTCGGCGGCAGCCAGCGCCCAGCTGTTCCGCTTAGAGCGCGACTCCGTGCCCCTGCTGCGCGGCTTCCAGGTGTCGTTCGACGTGTTCGGTGCCGGAATGCTGGTGCTAAGCGACTACGGGCAATATGAGGGGGCGCTGCGGCTGAACCTTCACGACCAGTGGTTCCCGATAGTCGAGGCGGGCATAGGCAAGGCTCGGCATGAGAACGACCTGGTGACGGGACTGTCGTATAAGACCACGGCTCCTTACTTCCGCTTGGGTGCCGACGTGAACCTGCTTAAGAACAAGCACCAGTCAAACCGTCTGTATGGCGGTTTACGCTATGCCTTCACCTCATACAAGATAGACCTGTGGCGCGAAAACCTGCCCGACCCCGTATGGCAGTGGAACTCCGGCTTCGGGGCGTTTGGCGAGAAGTGCTCACAGCACTGGTTGGAGGTTGTGTTCGGAGTTGACGCACAGGTTATGGGTCCCCTGCACTTGGGTTGGAGCGTGAGGTACAAGCGCCGTCTGTTCCACAACGACGGCCTGGTTGGCAAGACTTGGTACGTGCCTGGCTATGGCATTTGGGGCGACACCCGCTTAGGAGGTTCTTTCAACGTTATTATTGATATATGACAACAGACGAAAAGCGCAAGAAAAAACTATTATGGCAACTGCCGCTGCTCACGCTGCTCATTGTGGGTACGGTGATTATTGTGAGGCAACAGCAGTCGATGCCTTACCGGGAAGCCAAGGGTTTCATCTTCGGTACTACATACAGCATCAGCTATCAGGCAGATGCTGATTACAGTCAGGAGATTGTCAACAGTCTGGAGCGTGTAGACAACTCGCTGTCGATGTTCAACGATAAGTCGGTGGTTACTGCCATCAACAACAACGAAAACATGAAGCCCGACGAGCTTTTCAGCGAGGTGTTCAGGTTAGCCATGATTGTCTCCAACGAGACCGACGGGGCCTTTGACATCACCGTGGCGCCGCTTGTCAACGCATGGGGCTTCGGCTACAAGACGGGCATCATGCCCGACAAGCATGCCGTGGACAGCCTGCTGCAGTTGGTGGGCTACACGAAAGTGACCGTAGGCGCCGACGGCCTGGTAAGCAAGAGCGACCCAAGAATAACACTCGACTTCTCGGCCATTGCCAAGGGTTACGGCACTGACGTGGTGGCACGCACACTCGACAGCCTCGGCGTCTCCAACTATATGGTGGAGATAGGGGGAGAGGTGGTGACGCGCGGCATCAGCTCGAAGCGTCTGCCGTGGAAAATAGGAGTCACCAAGCCCACCGACGACACGCTGGCCTTGCAGACGGACCTGCAGACGGTGCTCAACGTCACCGACCGCGCCATGGCCACCAGCGGCAACTACCGCAACTACTACTACAGAAACGGCCTTAAGTATGCCCACACCATCGACCCCAAGACGGGAATGCCTGTGCAGCACACACTGCTCTCGGCCACCGTGCTCGCACCCAGTTGTGCCACTGCCGATGCCTACGCCACAGCCTTCATGGTTATGGGCGTGGACAAGGCCAAGGCCGTGCTCGACCGCCATCCGGAAATGATGGCATACTTCATCTATAGCACCCCTGACGGTGAGAATGCCGTGTGGTTCTCGCCGTCGTTGAAGGAAAAATTGTCAGAGTAACCACTACCGCGCATGCTGCAACTCTACGACAAACTGCTGCAGTTCCCATTGTTTCAGGGCATGAGCAGCGACGACCTGCAGCTCGTAGCCGGACATACACGCTTCGGCTTCGACAAGGTGAAGGCAGGCACCATTGTGGTGGCAGATGGTGCCGCCGCCACTCATCTTCACTTCCTCATTAGCGGTATGCTGAGGGTTAGCACCACATCTTTCGACCATGCCTACAGTGTTGACGAACAGGTGCAGGCGCCATACCTGATTCAGCCAGAGACCATCTTCGGCTACAACCAGCATTATACGCACACCTTCAAGGCTATGAGCGATGCCAGCTTCATCACCATAGACAAGTCGGAGGTGGTGCGCCTGAGCGACGACTTCCTCGTCTTCCGTCTAAACCTGCTCGGCATGATAGCCACCCAGTCGCAGAAGCTGGCCGCGCAGCCGTGGCGCCGCCACCCCGACAGCCTTGAGGAGCGCATTGTGCGCTTCTTCATTCAGCACTGCATTTATCCTGCCGGCCCTAAAACCTTCCGCATACTTATGAACCGCTTGGCTGCCGAGCTTAACGACAGCCGCCTTGACATATCGCGGACCTTGAACAGCATGCAGGACCGCTCCCTGCTCACCCTGCACCGCGGGCGCATCGAGATTCCCTCGCTCGAACGCCTGCTGATGTAGCCATGCCATAGTAGTAAAACCTAAAGAAAAAAAGATTACAGCAATGAAACCAAAGACCACAGTAACTCTTCTGATTTTCATACTGCTCACGGCGGCCTTGCAGGCCGCAGGCCAGCGGAGGCTGGTGGCGGTAGATTTCGACACGATGGCCCCCATTGCCGGTGCCAGTGTCGTGAGTTCTAACGGCAACACCATTACCGACAGCCTCGGCCATTTCAGCGTGGCTGACAGCTGCAAGACTCTGCTTTTCTCGCACGTCAACTATGAGAGCAGTCTGGTCAATCTCGGTGAGGTGCGCGACACCGTGTACCTTTTCTCCAAGACACTCAGGGTGGATGAGGTTGTGGTCTTTGGCCACGGCGGGCGCGACCCCATTCCCGAAGCCCTGAAGCGGCAGTTGAAGTTGAGCAAGACAGATGCAGAGCTGGCTGCCGCCGACCCGAGCCGCGGTGGCAACCTGCTACAGCTTATATCGTATATTATTCCTAAGAAGTGGCGCAAGAACAACAAGGAGGAGCGCCGCAAGCGCCTGAAGCAGATTCTTGACGACTATTGAGCCTGGCTATTTCAGGTAGTCAGTGCGGTCGGGGCCAAGGTAGAAACCTGGCTCGGGCGGCTGGTTGTAGCCCACATTCTCTGTAGCCACACTCAGACGGTAGGGAATGTCCTGCATAAGGCAGTCTATGCGGTAGTCGGTGGGGATGGTGGTCACGTAGAGCCGCAGCTCTGTGGACTCCGGGTTGCGCACAAGCACCTCCTCGCGCCAGTCGCCGAGCATGTCGGCCTGCAGGCAAGGATTCGACTTAGTGCCGTTGTTGAAGCGTATTCCCTCGAAGCGCTCCACGTCGACCACGCTTTTCTTCTGCCAGTCGTACTTGGATACCGTCTCGCGGTCGAGCAGCTCGCGTAGCAGGTCGCCGTCCCACCATATTCCGAAGTTCACCGACAGCCATCGTCCGTCAATCACCAGCGAGTTGTCGTGCTGGGGGTCGTCGGCATCCTTTGCCGAGAAGAGCACGTCGCCTGTCATTGTGCGTATGCCGTGGCTGTCTGTCGACCACATCTCCACTCCTGGGTTTGTGGGGTCAATGTCGGCGGCCATGGCGCGCCCCACGTCAGTGCGGCTCTTTATCTGGAACACCACTTCTCCCGTCCGTGCATTGCGCAGGTCGGAGCCGTCGCGTCTGTTCTCGTGGCAGTCCCAGACATACAGTTCGCCTGTCTTGTGATGGGCTATCAGGTGCAGGGCGTCGCCATGCCCGAAACCGGTGTTGTAGAGTCCGCGGCCATCGTTGTCAACGGCCATGGAGCCGTAGGTTATCTCGTCAAGGCCGTCGCCGTCGACGTCGGCCACCCTCAGGTTGTGGTTGCCCTGTCCTGCGTATGACTTCCATTCCGGTGTGTTGGTGTCGAACGTCCATCGGTTTTTCAGCTCATGTCCGTCCCAGTCCCAAGCTGCAATCACGGTTCGCGTATAGTATCCTCGGCAGAAGACGGCGCTTGCCAGCCCCATGCCGTCGTCGGCTCTCTTGTTGCCTAAATAGCCTACGGCAGCCAGGAAACGGTCGGAGCGGTTGCCTTTGTCGTCGCCCCAGTAGCTGCTGTTGCGGGCAGGAATGTATGGCTTGCTGTCGAGTGCCCGTCCTGTCATGCCGTCGAACACCGTCACGTATTCCTGCTCGCCGAAGATGCGGCCGGCGGAGTTGCGGAAGTCGGCAACGGAGTCGCCGATGGCGCGGCCCTCGCCGTCGCGCGTACCGTCGGCCGTGCGGCACATAAGCTCTGCGCGGCCGTCGCCGTCGAAGTCGTAGACCATGAACTGTGTGTAGTGCGCTCCGGCACGTATGTTCCGCCCTAAGTTGACGCGCCACAGCAGGGTTCCGTCAAGCCGGTAGCAGTCAATAAGCACAGGGCCGGTATATCCGTCGTGGGCATTGTCGTGGGCGTTCGACGGTTCCCACTTCAAGAATATCTCGTACTGCCCGTCGCCGTCAACGTCGCCCACGGAGGCATCGTTGGCCGAATAGGTATATGTGCCGTCGTCGCGGAAGCCGCGGAAATCTCCCGGGAAGCCGCCGCGCCGCTGTCGCGGCTGCCGCTGGTTCCTACCCTGTGCCATCACAGGCACCTGTCCGCCGTCGGGCTTCTGCAGGGGTATGGTCAGACAGCCGGCAGGGGTATCGGCCTTCAGCAGGAAAGAACCAGTGCTGCCGCCGCCCCGCACCTCGTAGATAGCATCGGTGGCGAGGGGTTTCTCGTCGATGAAGAATGTGCCGACGGAGGTCAGCGGCCTGTCGTTAAGTTTCTCGGGGTTGCCGCCATTGGCAGGGCTGCGGTAGATGTCGAAGGCCTCGTTCTTGCGGTCGGACTCCAATACTCGCCAGCTGACGGCAATTCGGCCGTTGGCGGTCTTCACCGCCACCACGCCGCGGTCAAGTTGTTCACGCACTAATTGCTGCTTGACGTAGCGTGGCTGCGAGAATGCAATGTTGCTGGTTGCTGTTAGTAGGATTGTCAGTAGTAGTTGTTTCATCTTGTGCTGGATATTGGTTGGCTATTTATTGCTTATTATCATCGAACCGCATAGGCCGGGGTCGCTGCTGTCGGCTTGCAGCACGCAGAGGGCGCCGGCAGTGGGTGGTATCGGCATGCTCACTGTGGAGCTTCCGGCGGGCATGGCCACGGTGGAGCTTAGCCGCTGTCCCTTAAGCGAGTAAAGTGTAAGGCGGATGGGGACCGAGGCATTTTCCGGCAGCTGGAGGGTGAGTGTTCCCGTGGGTGAGGGCAGCCTGTGCAGTGCTGTCAGGGGCGACGTGCTTACGGCCTCTATGCGGTCTATGCCCATTATGTGGAGCAGTCCGCGGTAGACGTCAATCTCGCCGTAGCCATATTGGTTGTTGGGGTATTCGATGTCAGTGCGCGGATGTCGGCTTGTGGCGCTGATAGCCTCTAATGCCTCTTCGGGAGTGAGGTCGGGTTTGGCCTGCAGCCACAGGGCAATTGCACCCGCCACTACGGGGCACGACATAGAGGTTCCGCAATTGGTGGTCCACGGGTATGTGCGCCCGTTCCAGTCGAAGGTTGCTATGGTCGACGACACGTTGTCGCGGGCGTCTGGATGTTTCTCTAAGTAGTAGCTGCTGTACGACGACACGATGTAGTTGCCAGGGGCCAGCACGTCGGGCTTGGTACGCCCGTCGAGGGTAGGCCCTATCGACGAGAATGAAGCTCTGTCGCCGGTGGTGCTCAGTCCGTTGCTCAGCCACTTCCCTGAGAGGTTGGTTATTCCGCCACGGTATGAAGTGGAACCGACGCATATCACCGTTGGCGCGCTGCTTGGTGAGAGTATGTTGTGTGAGGGGAAGGCCGCCTTCAGGTGAGGCTCGTCGTCGGCCTTGCTGTTCTCAAACTGCCCCACCACGGTGAAGCACTCCACATCGGCCTCGCGCCCCACGGCCTCAAGACTGATGCTGATGCCGTCGTAGCCTATGTTGTGCTCCTCCGACACCAATCCTGCCTCTATGGCCGTGGTGGCAGGGTTGTAGCAGGAGGGATAGGCCATGATGTCGAACACATACTTGCCGTTGCTGAGTTGCAGGGTGTCGATATATTCTGAGTCGGGACTCTCTATGGCATAGCGCGAGGGAATGACAATGGTGTCGGCTGTCTCTCCCTTCACAATAAAGCGGATGTCGATGGGGTTGTCGGCTTTCATCTGCACAAAGGCCAAATGGCCGAACTGTCGCAGGTAGGCTCCGGCAGACTCGGTGCCCCTCGGCTTGTGGAAGTAGTTGCGGCTTATTCCCTCATTACCGGCAGATGCCACCATTATGCGTCCGGGGCCGGTGAGCGAGTCGAGCACCTCATAGTAGAGCAGGTCGTCGCCGGCAAGGTCCTGGTGCGACCCTTCGCTGAACGACACCACGCATGGCTTGCCCACTGAGGCGGCATAGTCGAACAGATACTTGAAGCCTAGGGCGTCGGTGGCCGAGGTGTACTTGTAGACGTCGGCACTGTCGATGAGTTCAGCGTCATCAGAAACGGCATTGGCCACGAGACAGATGTCGCTCTCCCACGCTATGCCCCTGTAGGTGGAGTTGAAGCCGCTGCCCGCCGCCATTCCCAAGGTATTGGTGCCGTGGCTCAGCTCGTCGCCGTCGCGCGAATGGGCGTATGAGAGAAGAACCTCTTTTCCCACGTATTCGGCCCCAACGGGGAAGGGGCTGCCTATGGTGTCTGTAGAGAGCTGGTCCCACAGGGCCTTGATGCGGTACTCGCTTAAGTCGGGGGAATAGAAGTTAGGGTGGGTGAGGTCGAAGCCAACGTCCTGCACCCCCACCACTACTCCCCGTCCGGTGAACGGATGTGGCAGTGAGACGCCGGCATAGGCGGGCATGGCGTTGATGTGCTTGGCCGTGGAGTCCATGAGCAGATGGCAGGCCTCCCTTGCCTCAATGCGGCTTACCGACGGTTCTGCTGCAAGCTGGCGCAGCCTTGCCACGGGTATGGAGGCTATGTAGACGTTGCCGAACCGGGCTAATGCGCGGGAGCCGTTGTTGGCAAGTATGCCTTCGCCGTCGTCGCTGATGCGCACAAAGGCGCACACCTCACTCTGATTGCCCCTGTCGTGACGTTGGCTCGCCATTACTTCCATGCTGCTGCCTCTGACGCTACGCCCTTCTTCAAGAATGAGGGGTAGGGAATGCTCCGACTGCACCATGCGGCGCAGCCAGGGCGAGAGCTTGTCGTTGGCGCATAAGCAGCCAAGGGCCGTCACGGCCAGAATAATGACTATCAGTCTCCTCATCGACTGCAAAATTAACAGAATTATTTGGAATGACAAACAAAAAAGCGCATAATTCTTCGATTATTCAAAGAAAAACACTACCTTTGCATACATATTACCTATTGTCATTGCAAAAATGAGAGAAAAGATAGACTGCTTCCTGCCTGACTTCGACCGCCAGGCAATGGAGCCTACCATAGAGCAGCTGCGCCTGAGCAGCACGGTGAAAAACATCTACTGGGCTGCGGGCATGTCGAGCACAGCCGACATTATGGACATTGCCGAGCGCACACGTGCCGACTACGTGGCACTCTTTACCAAGCCCACGCCCATAAGCTTAGGCCAGGGCGCTCTGGAGCGCATGCTGAGGGCTGCCACCGATACAGGCGCAGCCATGGTCTATGCCGACCATTTGGAAACGAGGATTGAGGGTGGCACTGCCGTCACCCGCCCTCATCCCGCCATAGACTATCAGCCCGGTGCCATCCGCGACGACTTTGACTTCGGCTCGCTGCTGCTTGTGAAGACGAGCCTGCTGCATACCTATGCCATGCAGGCAGGCGAGCACGACTACCTCTATGCCGGACTCTATGCCTTAAGGCTGCTGCTTAGCCGCGAGGGCCACTTGTTCCACCTGCCGGAGATGCTATATACAGAGATGGAGACCGACACACGCGCCTCTGGCGTCAAGCAGTTCGACTACGTGAATCCCCGCAACCGAGAGGTGCAGATAGAGATGGAGCACGCTGCCACCGCCCACCTTGAGGCCATTGGGGCGAAGATAGACACGTCGGAATGCCGCATCCCCGACTTCAACGAGCAGGAGTTTGACGTTGAGGCATCGGTGGTCATTCCTGTCTACAACCGTGCCAAGACCATTGCCGACGCTGTGAACAGTGCCTTAGGGCAGCAGACATCCTTCCCATTCAACGTCATCGTGGTGGACAACCATTCCACCGACGGCACTACAGACATCTTGTCCCGTATGTTGCCAAACCATGGCAACCAACTACACGTCATTTCGCCGGAGCGCACCGACCTCGGCATTGGAGGCTGCTGGAACGAGGCCGTCAACGACTCTCGATGCGGGCGCTTTGCCGTGCAGTTGGACAGCGACGACCTCTACTCCTCGCCTGCCACCCTGCAGCAGATTGTCGACACCTTCCGTCGGCAGAAGGCGGCAATGGTGGTGGGGTCGTACCGTATGTGCGACTTCGAGCTAAACACCCTGCCGCCGGGGATTATCGACCATCGCGAGTGGACCGACGAGAACGGCCCCAACAACGCCCTGCGCATCAACGGCCTTGGGGCTCCGCGCGCATTCTTCACACCACTGCTCCGGCAGACACCGTTCCCGAATACCAGCTACGGCGAGGACTACGCCATGGGGCTGATATTCTCGCGCAACTACCGCATAGGGCGCATCTACGATGAGCTGTACCTCTGCAGGCGCTGGGGCGGCAACAGCGACTCGAACCTGGGCATCGACCGCATTAACGCCAACAACCTCTACAAGGACCGTCTGCGCACCATGGAGATCAGGGCGCGCCAGCAGATGCTGAAGGGCACCCTGAGCCAGACCTCTGACTCGGCTCTGGAGCGCTTCTTCAACAGACAGCTGGCTGTATGGGGAGACGTGCGCCAGCGATACCACGACCTAAACAGCGTGGAGACGCGCGAGCTGCAGGGCGACACTTTCACCTTCACCGTGCAGTGGAACCCAGCGCGAATAGCCTCTACAGGGGCAAAGATCGACGCCCGCTCCATAGCCGCCCGCCCATGCTTCCTATGCTCCGCCAATCGCCCGAAGGAGCAGATGAAACGCAACATTGGCTCACAGTTAGAACTGCTGGTGAACCCATACCCAATACTGCCCATGCACTTCACCCTGCCCACACGCCGCCATGTACCACAGCGCATACGCCCGATCTACTCCGAGGTGTGGCGCCTGCTGAGCGACAACCCCGAGATGACCATACTCTACAACGGCCCGCTCTGTGGCGCCTCGGCTCCCGACCACGCCCACCTGCAAGCCATCACCACGGGAATCCTGCCGCTACAGCAGTCGTGGCAGCGCTTGGCAAGAAACCTGAGCGAAGTGGTGCTCGGCGATAACACCGATGAGGGAATATTCCTAATCAACGACTATCCCGCAACGGCCTTCCTTCTGCGCAGCTCCTCGGAAACTGCCGACAGCCAGCTCTTCACACGTCTATACGACGCATTGGAGAAAGTGCTCGGATCCTCCGCCGAAGAACCCAAGATGAACATTATATGCTGGCGTGCCGACGGCAGGCAGCTCTCCGTGGTGCTGCCGCGACGCAAGCATCGCCCCGACTGCTATTCGGCAAAGGGCAGCAGCCAGGTGCTCCTAAGCCCCGGAGCCGCCGACATGGGCGGACTGCTCATCACACCTCGCGAAGAAGACTTCCGCAAGATCACCGCTGAGATGGCAATGCAAATCTTCCACGAGGTGACAATCACCTCTTCCGATGCCGATGCCGTGGTGGTCGAGCTGCAGCTTGCCGGCCCCCTGCACGGAGTGGCGTCCGGCAGTTCCGCCGACGAGCAGCAACAACCCTCCGCACTCCATATCCTGCCCTCCAACAGGAAAGAGCCTACGGTGACAGTGGGAATAGTCAGCGCAGAGAAAATAGAGCTTACTCTTAACACACCTTACACAGCCAAGGGCGAGACCATACGCGGCGAACAGACGGTGGAGTTCAGCGAGGGTGGCATACTCTGGCGCGGCCAGAAGTATCAGGACCTCGTGTTCACACCGCAGCAACCCGCCGACGCTTCATTCTCGTTGCGCAACGTGACCATAGGCCGCGGATTCCACTGGCAGCGGCAGGAAACACAGACCTTCGGAGGCACTCTACGCCTTGTGGTTGAGGCCGACAAGATAACCGCCATCAACAGCCTGCCTGTGGAGCAGTACTTGGAAAGCGTCATCTCAAGCGAGATGCGCGCCACTTCGTCGGAAGAGTTTCTCAAGGCCCACGCCGTGATCTCGCGCTCGTGGCTGTTGGCGCAGATGGAGAAGCGCTGCCGGCTGGCCGACGGCGGACAGGCAGCCTTTTTCTCGTTTACGAAAAAGGATGACGAGCTCATACGCTGGTACGACCGCGAAGACCATACTGTCTATGATGTCTGTGCCGACGACCACTGTCAGCGCTATCAGGGCATCACAAGGCAGAGCAGTCCCATAGTGGCCAAGGCTGTCAGAGCCACACGGGGGCAGGTGCTCACCTACGAGGGCGAACTCTGCGACGCCCGCTTCTCGAAATGCTGCGGCGGGCGCACCGAAGAGTTCCAGTACTGCTGGGAAGACACCCCGAAGCCATACCTGCAGTCGTTTGCCGACCCATACTGCAACACCCACGACCCGGAGATACTGAAACAGGTGCTCAACGACTACGACTACGAGACTCCCGACTTCTACAGATGGACGGTAAGGCTGACGCAGCAGCAGCTCACGGAGCTGATAGCCAAGAACCTGAAGGCCGACCTCGGCACCATCACCAACCTTGTACCATTGGAGCGGGGCAAGAGCGGACGCATCTGGAAACTGCGCATAGAGGGCACAAAGGGAACGTTCACCGTAGGCAAGGAATTGGAGATACGGCGCACACTCAGCGACACATGCCTCTACAGCTCAGCCTTCGACGTGGAACACCTCTCCGACGGCAGTTTCATGCTACATGGACGAGGATGGGGGCACGGAGTGGGACTCTGCCAGATAGGAGCTGCCGTAATGGGGGAGCAAGGAAAAGACTACCGAGACATTCTGCTCTTCTACTACAGGGGCGCAGAGATTCAGCGTCTCTACACCTGACTGTCGGGCATGTTATAGTAAACGTCATATTATGTCTCGTTTATTGGCAGGCCTGTCAGGCCGCAACTTGCATATAAAAAGGAAAACAATATGAAAAAAACACCATGGGCCTGGGTGCCCACTCTCTATTTTGCTGAAGGCGTGCCTTACGTGGCTGTGATGACAATATCGCTCATACTTTACAAGCGCCTGGGCCTGTCTAACACCGATATCACGCTCTACACCTCATGGCTCTACCTGCCTTGGGTTATCAAGCCCCTGTGGAGTCCGTTTGTAGACATGATGAAGTCGAAGCGCTGGTGGATCACAGCCATGCAGCTGCTCATAGGTGCCAGCCTCGGCGGCGTTGCCTTCACCATCCCGGCCTCGATGTGGCTGCAGGGGTCGCTGTTCTTCTTCTGGATGATGGCCTTTGCCAGCGCCACCCACGACATTGCCGCCGACGGTTTCTACATGATGGGACTCGACAGTCACGAGCAGGCATATTTCGTGGGCATCCGCTCTACCTTCTACCGCATAGCAACTATCTTCTCGTCGGGGCTTTTGGTAGGTCTGGCAGGGGCCTTGCAGGTGCTCACGCGCAGCATACGCTATTCGTGGAGCCTCGTGTTCTACCTCATGGCCGGACTGTTCATAGCTTTCTGGCTATACCACAACTGGGTGTTGCCCACGCCCGAGGAAGACGGCGAGAAACACACAAAGACGGCCGCGGCCATCTGGGAGGAGTTCCGGCAGACGGTGGTAACCTTCTTCAGGAAGCCGCAGGTGGTGGCAGGCATCTGCTTCATGCTCTTCTACCGCATGCCTGAGGGTCTGCTGGCAAAAATCTCGGCCCTTTTCCTGGTGGATTCTTCCCACAACGGCGGCCTTGGGCTTAGCGACGGCGAATACGGGCTGGTGCAGGGCACGGTGGGAGTCATCGGCCTCACACTCGGTGGCATACTCGGTGGCATTTGTGCCAGCCGTGACGGTCTGAAGCGATGGCTGTGGCCTATGGTCATTGCCATCACCATGCCCGACGTGGTCTACGTCATACTTGCCTATCTGCTGCCCTCCAACCTCGTCACCATCAGTGTCTGTGTGTTCATAGAGCAGTTCGGCTATGGCTTCGGCTTCTCTGCCTACATGCTATACCTTATTTATTATAGTCAGGGAGAGCACAAGACATCGCACTATGCTCTCTGTACTGCCTTCATGGCACTGTCGATGATGATTCCCGGGCTTTTCGCCGGTGCCCTGCAGGAGGCCGTTGGCTATCGCACGTTCTTCATCATAGTGGTGGTGGCCTGCTCCATGACGTATGTCGTAGCCAAGAGGCTCGACATCGACCCGGAGTTCGGAAAGAAACAGAAAGATTAGGGAAATCCCTAAGGCAGAATAGGGATAACGGCTTTTCACTGATGCAGAAAAGCACTACCTTTGCTGCCGACAAAGTAAGTTAAACCATTTAAGACAGAAACTATTATGAAAAAGATTTCCTTCTACGCATTGATAATTCTTGTGTCGATGACGGCAACTGCCGTGCTGACCAGTTGTGAAGACGAAGACCAGTACGAGTCCAACATCCTGACCAGCGGAGACTGGGAGGGGTACTTGGGCGAGTACTACTACGATCGTTGGGGGCTGTCGGGCAACTATTATGAGACGGTGATGCACTTCAGCGGACGCGGAGTCGGCTCTACCAGCGGTCGTGGCTACCAGGTGGACTACAACACCCGCTCGCCCTACAACAACTACGCATACTGCGGGTTCCAGTGGTCGATAGTGCAAGGGCAGATAACCCTTATCTACGACGATGCCGAGTGGTCGCCGGTGTACATCTACGACTACTACCTCTCCTCTTCTCGCTTCCGCGGATACATGGACGACGGCTCGCGCCGCAACATCAAGTTCGACTTTGAAAACGTGCACTTCGACGACTGGGGGCATTACAGCGGCGGCGACTACTGGGATGACTATTACTACGCCCGCGGTGCCGAGGGCAGCACACCCGCAAAGCAGCCTGCTGTGGTCGACAATGGAAAGAGCATACGCTGCGGAGAATTTGCAAATTAGCCTTTCACCCACCAAACCCTACCAACAATGAGAAACTGGAAAACCATCCGCAAGTTTGAAGAGATAATCTTCGAAGAATACAACGGCATTGCCAAGATCACCATCAACCGCCCTCGCTACCGCAATGCCTTCACTCCGAAAACCACCCTTGAGCTGAGCCAGGCTTTTGCCCTCTGTCGCGAGATGCAGGGCATAGCCGTGGTGCTGCTCACCGGCGCCATGTCGGAGGTGCCTGAGGGCATGTCGCCCTCCGATGTCAAGCACGCCTTCTGCTCCGGCGGCGACATGCATGTGAAAGGTCGCGGCGGATATGTTGACGACGAGGGGGTGCCGCGCCTCAGCGTACTCGACGTGCAGATGCAGATACGTAGGCTGCCAAAGCCTGTCATAGCCATGGTTAACGGTTATGCCATTGGCGGAGGTCATGTGCTCCACTTGGTGTGCGACCTCACCATAGCTTCCGAGAATGCCGTCTTCGGACAGACAGGTCCCAAGGTGGGCTCGTTCGACGCAGGCTTCGGAAGCAGTTACCTTGCACGCATAGTGGGTCAGAAGAAAGCCCGCGAGATATGGTTCCTATGCCGCCAGTACACCGCAAGGGAGGCAGAGCAGATGGGCATGGTGAACAAGGTGGTGCCTTTGGAGAGGCTTGAAGACGAGTGCGTGGCATGGGCTGAGCAGATGATGCAGCGCTCGCCGTTGGCTCTACGCATGATCAAGGCCGGACTCAACGCCGAACTCGACGGGCAGGCAGGCATTCAGCAGCTTGCCGGCGATGCCACCATGCTCTACTACTTTCTTGACGAGGCTCAGGAGGGTGGCCACGCTTTCCTTGAGAAGCGTAAGCCCGATTTCCAGAAATACCCCAAGCTGCCTTAGCTGTTATTTCTTCGTGATGGGCACCACGTAGACGCTGCCGTCGCGCATGGTGAACACCACCATTGAGCCGTCGGCCGACACGGTGATGTCCTTGAAGATGCTGGGCATGCCGTCTTTGCCGTCCTTTCCGTCGGCCGATACTCCCAAGTCCTTCCACGCCACACCGCCATCGGTTGAGATCTCCCAGTGGTGGGTGACACTGTTGATGCGCACCTGCGGTATTACCACCGATGTGCCGGGGTCGTCCTTGCCGTCCTTGCCGTCGACGCCGTCCTTGCCGTCAACACCGTCCTTGCCGTCGGTGCCGTTGTGGCCGTCCTTGCCGTCGACGCCGTCCTTGCCGTCAATACCGTCCTTGCCATCTTTGCCGTTGTGGCCGTCCTTGCCGTCAACACCGTCCTTGCCGTCCTTTCCGTCAACGCCGTCCTTGCCGTCCCTGCCGTCAACGCCGTCGATGGCTCCTGCGCGCATGCGCTGTCCGTCGCCGTCGAGCAACCACTCTCCGTTAAGCACCCAGTAGTAGAAACCGTCTTCGCCCTTGGCGATGCTTAGGTTTACCTCGTTTATCACCTCTCCGTCGTCGCCGCGCTCACCGTCCTTGCCGTCGCTGCCGCTACGTATGGTTACCGGCTCTCCGTCGCCAAACAGCAGCGTGTAGCTGCCGTCGGTGTTCTTCACCACATTGGTAATGTGGTCGTGGCCCTCAAGGGTTACGGCAATCTGCTTCAGGGCGTATATCTCCTCGCCCGCCTCGAGCGCCTTCTTCTCAAGCTCCTCCACACGGGCACCCAGGTCGCGCAGGTCGTCGCCGTATGCGTCGCACGCGGTCAGCTGCCATGCTCCCATGGTGAGCAGAGCCGCCGTAGCTGCCGTTGAGGCTATAGTCCTTATTCTCTGTTTCATGGCTTTGGCTTTTGGTTAGTTTGTTGACTTAAGAGGAACGCTGAACACAACGCCGTTGCTCAGCGTGAACGTTACAGAGTCACCTTCTGTGGTGGTGGTGATGACCACCGACTGTATCAGCGAGTCGGCGTCCTTGCCGTCATTGCCGTCCTTGCCGGTGGCAGGGGTGCCCGTGGAAATCCATGTCTTGCCTTCGTCTACGGATATTTCCCAGATGCCGGTCTCGCTGTTTATGCGCAGCTGCGGCGACACGGCCTTGCCGTCCTTGCCGTCCACACCGTCTTTGCCGTCAACGCCGTCTTTGCCGTCCTTGCCGTCGACTCCGTCCTTACCGTCGACGCCGTCTTTGCCGTCCTTACCGTCGACACCATCCTTTCCGTCAACGCCGTCCTTGCCGTCTTTGCCGTCGACACCGTCCTTGCCGTCCTTTCCGTCAACGCCGTCCTTGCCGTCTTTGCCGTCCTTGCCGTTTGCCCTCAAGCGCTGTCCGTCGGCAAGTATATACTGTCCGTTGAGGGTCCAGTACCACTGTCCGTCGGAGTCCTGCACTACAGAGATGTCGGGAGCCTGTGCGTCGCGGCCCTTCTCGCCTTTCTCTCCGTCCTTGCCGTTCTTGATTACTATGGCTCCTTGCTTGGCAAAGGTGATTATGCAACCCTCGTCGTTGCGTGTAACATTGGTTATGTAGTCGCCATCGTCAATGGCATCGATGATAACCCTTATTGACTCGATGTCCGAATTAACCCGTTTCACGAGGTTCTCGAGCACAGTCACCCTGTAGTCCAAGGCATCTATCTCGTCCTGGTAGTCGGTGCACGACTGGAATGCTCCGCCCATCATGGTCATGGCGGCGAGCAATAATATTCTCACTGTTTTCATACGCTTTTCTTTTTATTGTCTTGATACTTGAAACTTGATACTTCACTCAATAGGCTCATATACGAAGCAGATGGTAACGCGGTTGTCCTCAGGAATGTCGAAGGGCTGAACGCGGTCGCCCTTGGCAAACTTGCGTATGCGCGACTCGTTGACGCCCTCGTCCATGAGGAACTGTGCCACTACCGAGGCACGCTCACGCGACAGGCGGTCGTTGATCTGCGGAGTGCCCGTCTCCTTGTCGGCATATCCGGTGAGGCGTACAAAGGCCGTGGGGTGCTCTTCGAGGTACTTCAGCAGCTTGCGCAGCTTAGACATCTGGTTGCTGCGTATCACACTCTGGTTGATAACGAACTGAATGTTCACCGTGAACTGTATTTTCTCCTTCGGCTGTTCCACCACGGGCTGTGGGGCTGGCTGCGGAATAATGGTCTCATAGACGGCCTCCGTGCGCCGGTAGCTGTCGCCCAGGTTTACTCTCACTCCCACAAGGGCATTGAAGTGCCAGTCGCGGTTGTCGTGGCGCCCGTGCTTCGAGTTGAAGTGGTCGGGCATCATGTTGGCATTGCCCTCAAGGGTTAGGGCCACGCGGTCGGTGAGCCTGAAGGCCGCGCCCACGCCGGCACGCACCACCGGGTTCCAGCGGTCGTCCTTCCACAGCTTCTGGAAGTCCACGCCGAATCGCTTGTCGGCCTCCACGGCATCGTCGTTGTTGAAGGCGTAGGCCACGCCCGCTCCTGCGAAGACGTAGGGATTGAACAGGCGCTGCGGGTTCCATCCGCAGAACAGGGCTCCAAGGTCGGCGTTCAGCTCAAGCGACGGCTGGATGAAGTTCCAGCGGTATTTCTCCTCCGGGTAGGCGTACTTGTTGCGCGCCCACATTCCCGACACTGCCAATCGTGCTCCCAACACCTTATGGAAACGGTAGCCGAGTCCAAGCTGCAATGCCGGCGACAGCAGGTCGCTGAACTTGGCTTCGCCCACATCGTAGGCACCGCCACCCTGCAAGTCAAGGTACAGATGCGGGAGAAACACAGTCCGCTCAGGCTCCACCAGACGGCGTTCTCCTGTCTGCGGCTCGTCGCCACTGGCGAAGCTGCTTAGGCATACACCAATAGCCATAAACAAGATAATAAGTAGTCTCCTCATAATAATAAAATAATGTGTTGTAAATAAATCTCTCAAATTTTCCGCTGCAAATATACGTAATTATTTGTTTCCTTCCAAACTTTTGTGAACATTTTTTGCGAAAAAGCGAATAATTTGGCAAAATAACTTGTAAAAAAGTTTGTGAATTGAAATAAATACCTTAACTTTGCGGCGACAAAAAACCACTTGACACTGATTGTTCTACACAAGGGAAACCATTAAAACCATTTTTAATAACTAAAACCAAATTCTATGAAACAACATCTCAAGAGAGCCTCTATGGCTTTGCTACTATCGGTGATGTGCTTCGTGGCTTACGCCCAGAAGAGCGTCACGGGTACAGTGGTCGATGCCACTGGTGAGGCAGTCATTGGCGCGAGCGTCATCATCAAGGGTACCAGTCAGGGTACGGTGACGGACTTTAACGGAAACTTCACCGTGGCGAAGGTTCCTGCCAATGCAAGCCTCGTGATTTCGTATGTAGGCTACCGCACGCAGACGGTGGCCATTGGCGGCAAGAGCAGCATCAGCGTAACGCTCGAGGAAGACAAGCAACTTCTCGATGAAGTGGTGGTTGTGGGTTACGGCGTTCAGCGCAAGAGCGACGTTACCGGTGCCTTGACGCGAGTGGGTGAGAAAGAGCTGACCACCAAGCCCGTGGCCAACGCCTTCGAGGCTCTTCAGGGCAAGGCTGCGGGTGTGGACATTACCTCCGGCGAGCGCCCGGGCAGCGTGGGAAGCATAATGATTCGTGGTACACGCTCGCTCACGGCATCCAGCTCACCACTGTACGTGGTCGACGGAGTGCCCCTGCAGTCGGGCGGCATTGAGTCGCTCAATCCCCGCGACATTGAGTCTATCGACATTCTTAAGGATGCCTCGTCTACAGCCATCTACGGCTCGCGCGGTGCCAACGGTGTGGTGCTCGTCACCACCAAGCGCGGCCAGGAAGGCAAGATGCAGCTGAGCTACAGCGGCTCGCTGACCATGGAGAAAATTGTAGACAAGAGTCCCGCCTTCAACGCCAGCGACTACATCACCTGGCGCCGCTGGGCCTACTACAACAGCAATCCCGATAAATACACCCCCGGCGACCAGCCTACCCAGGAACAGGACCAGTCGTACTTCTCAGGCGACACCTATGCCCTGGCCAACATCATGAAAGGCTGGGAGAGCGGCTCGTGGGACGGCTCAAAGGTTACTGATACCGACTGGACTGACTTTGTCACCCAGACAGGTGTCACCCAAGAGCACTCCGTAAGCGTACGCGGCGGCTCGAAGACCGCCAACGGTTTCGTGTCGTTCGGATACCTGAACAACGATGGCACGCAGAAGGGCCAGAACTATGAGCGCTACAACCTCTCTGCCTCGGCCGATGTGCAGGGCACCAAGTGGTTCAAGGCCGGTGGCTCCGTCAACGCATCCTACGGCGTGCAGCGCTACGGCTTCTCACGTACGGGACAGTCGAGCAACTCAGGCCCCATCGACCTGTACAGTGCAGCCAAGTCGATACTGCGCTACACCGTTCCTTACGACGATGCAGGCAACATTATCCTGCAGCCCGGCGGCTCTACCACCAACACCTATACCGTAATAGACGAGTGGAAGAAGTCGAAGGACAACCGCGAGACCTTCCGCATGCTCGGCAGCTTCTACAGCACTGTTGACTTCGGGCAGATATGGTCGCCCCTCGACGGTCTCCAGTACAAGATACAGTTCGGCCCTGACTTCCGCTTCTACCGCCGTGGATACTACATCGACGGCAGCTCGGCAGTACGCGGCGGCGGCAACAGCATTGCCAACCGCAGCGACCAGCGCGACCTGGCCTGGACGCTCGACAACATGATTACCTACAACAAGCTGTTCGGCGACCACAGCGTGGGCATCACCCTGCTGCAGTCAGCGTCAAAGTACAATGCCGAGAGCAGCGGCATTGGCGAGAGCGCCGTTCCCGTGGCTTCCTACCTGTGGAACAACATGGGTGCCATCGACATTGCCAACACCAGCAAGTTCAACCCCTCGCTCAGCACAGGACTCTCTGAATACGCGCTGTCCTCTTATATGGCGCGCGTGAACTATTCTTATAAAGAGCGCTACCTGCTGACAGCCAGCGCACGCTGGGACGGCTCGTCGGTGCTGGCCAAGGGCAACAAGTGGAGCTTCTTCCCCTCCGTGGCCTTGGGATGGCGCATGGAGCAAGAATCATTCCTTAAGGACGTGACATGGATTGACCAGCTGAAGTTGCGCCTCGGCGTGGGTGTCACCGGCAACTCGGCCGTAGACCCCTACGGCACGCTTGGCGTCATCAGCTCATACTGGATGCCGTTCAGCTCTGGCAACGAGATGATTCTCGTGACCAACGAGCCATATTACACCAGCGGCTCAAACAAGATGCCTAACAAGAAGCTCGGATGGGAGAAGACCACACAGTGGAACGTGGGTCTCGACTTCAGCTTCCTCAAGGGACGTTTGGGCGGCGCTCTCGAGGTGTATGCCTCCACCACCAACGACCTTATCATGCCTATGGCCCTGCCATCGCTTACCGGCTACCCCTCGATGCTCGCCAACGTGGGTAAGACCAAGAACAAGGGTATAGAGGTGACGCTGAACACCATCCCCGTCATGCTGAAAGACTTCGTTTGGAACTCCAACCTGAACTTCGCATGGCAGAAGGACGAGATTGTGGAACTCTCCAACGGAAAGGAAGACGACCTGGGCAACAACTGGTTCATAGGTGAGTCCATCGCCATTTACTACGGCTACGAGGCCGACGGCCTGTGGCAGGAGAGCGACGCCGAGGAGATGGCTAAGTTCAACGAGAATATCACCGGCAAGAACACCAAGTTCTCGGCAGGTATGGTCAAGCCCGTCGACCAGAACGGCGACTATATCATCAACGATGCCGACCGCGTCATCATCGGCAATCGCAACCCGCGCTTCACTGCCGGATGGACCAACACCTTCTCATGGAAAGGCCTGGAGCTGACGCTCGAGCTGCAGGGCCGCTTCGGCTATACCGCCAACGTGGGCGGCCAGGGCCAGCTCGGCATGTACCAGCAGCAGGAAATAAGCTACTGGCGCCCCGACAATACAGGTGCCGACTGGCAGAAGCCTATCTACAGCCAGGCCGGCGGCGACCCCTATTCCAGCCTGCTCGGATACCAGGACGCATCGTTCATCAAGGTGCGCAACCTCTCGCTCGGATACAGTTTCCCGAAGGCACTGCTCTCAAAGCTCGGCATCGGTCTCACCAACGCCAAGCTGTACGTGCAGGGCAAGAACCTCGGCATGCTCTACTCTTCCGTCGACTTCATGGACCTCGACACCGGCTACACCTACTATAACCGCGGCGTGACCTTCGGACTGCAGGTGGACTTTTAGTCAGTTAAGAGTTTAAGAATCAATTATTAAGAGTTATCGTTCCGCGATTAAGAATAAAGAATAGAAGATTATGATTACCAAGATATTTAGAAGACTTCTGATAGCTTTATCATTTGTCATTTGTCAATTGTCATTTAGCGTGGTGCTCACTTCCTGCGGCGAGAGCTTCCTTGAGGAGGATGCCGGACACAAGGTTACAGACGAGCTGCTAAACAATGAGGACGGCGCATTGATGATGGCAGCCGGACTATATGCCAACCTGCGCTGGCACTTCGGATATGAGTGGGCCTACGGCATCACACTCTACGGATGCGACGAGTTTACCAACGGCGCTGACCTCACCTCCGAGTGCTGGAACACCTACGACAACCGCCTGAACCCTCAGGACTGTACCACCGCCACCGGTGCTGCCAACAACAACTGCCCGCCAGTGTCAGGACTATGGGATGAGATGTACTACGGCATATCCACAGCCAACCTGCTACTCTCTAAGGCAGGTAACATCAGCGATGCCGACACACGCAACAAGGTGCAGGGCGAAGCCCACTTCCTGCGCGGCTACAACTACTACCGCCTGTTCGCACAGTACGGCGGCGTGGTGCTGCAGACAGAGCCTGCACCTACTGATGGTACCATAGTGAAAAACTACGAGAGAGCAACAGCCGAGGCAACACTCAATCAGGTGATTGCCGACTTTGAGGAGGCTTACAACCTGCTGCCCACCAACCGCTGGCGCGGCTACGGCACATGGACCAAGTACACGGCTGCACACTTCCTGGCAAAGGCACTGCTCTTCCGACAGTCGGAGCGCAACAGCTCCTGGAACGGAAGCTACGACAAGAGCGCCGACCTGAACCGCGTCATCTCACTGTGCGACGAGGTGATTGCCGCATGTCCGCTCGCTGCCGACTATGCCGACCTCTACGCCAAGTGGACGGGCATCAACTGCGCCAACGAGGGACTCAGCGAGATTCTCATGTGCGCCATGCACGGCGAGGACAACGTGAAGGGCCGCTACGGCAACCGCACCTACAACTACTTCTCACCACAGTTCTCCAACTTCTCGGCATCGTGGATAAAGCGCGGCGCATACATCGGCGAGATGGACTTCCAGCGCTGCCGCCCAACGGAGTACACCTACTCCTCGTTCGACAACGTCAACGATGCCCGCATGTGGAAAACCTTCAAGACCGTCTACGGACTTAACAACGTGGCCGTCACCAAGAAGGATGGCGACAAAACCGTCTACGACCGTGAGAAGGTGGCCGCCGACAACGGCATACAGCTCTCGCAGGTGCCCGAAATCGGCGACGAGGGTGCCATCTTCATCCTCAACAAGAAGAGCGACCACCGCTTCGACGGCGAGCCTTACGGAACCTTCGGGCGCGGCGGACAGAAACACTCATTCGTCAACCCGCAGACAGGCAAATGGGTGCCCAACGCATTCGTCAACTTCATGGACGGCAAGTATGTGCTCTACAACTACGGCGTGAGCGGCAACACTGCCACCTCGAACGTCTTCTGCGGCATCAACAAGACTGCCGACGGCTCGCGAACAGCTGAGAAGGGCGATGCACACCGCGACGTCATCATGGCACGTACAGGAGAGACCTACCTCGTCAAGGCTGAGGCACAGGTGCGACTGGGCAAGTATCAGGATGCCATCACCACCGTCAACGTGCTGCGTGCACGCGCTCAGTGGAAGAACGGCGAAGACCGCAGCTACTACACCGACGGCTCAATGGCATTCCTCACAGCCGACGGCGGAGACACCAACAACTCCATAGCCGCAAACAAGTCGAACTGCACCGGCACCGATGATTCCGGAGCAACACGAGCACTCACCATGACCGAGGCCTACTGGGCTTCGCACCTCCACAAGAACACCTACTACCTCTCTACAGGCATTGATGTGACCACAGCACCATCCAACCTGCAGATTGCAAGCTACACACAGCTGCCCGACGAAGACGAGGCTATACTGGCCGAGCTGGGATGCAGCGGCGACTACGACCGCATGCTCAACTTCATCTTCAACGAGCGCACACGTGAGCTGCTGGGCGAGTGGAATCGCTGGGAGGAGCTGAGCCGAGCAGGACTGCTCATCAAGCGCGCCAAGGCCTTCAACCCCGAGGCACAGTCAATCACGGCCAACAAGAACGAGCTGCGACCCATACCGCAGAAGTTCATCGACGTGCTCCAGAACCCCGACGGCACCAACCTCTCCGACGAGCAGAAGGCCGCCTGGCAAAACCCCGGCTACAAGTAAGCCGCAGATGCCCACAGGCATAGTGACAGACAACCGCAGGGACCCGCTTAAACGCGAGTCCCTGCTTTTCTAAAGCAAGACGATGCCTATAGCATCGTTTTCCTATAGATGTGTATTGGGAATAACTATTGATAATTCAAGTTTCGCAACTTTTGGAAAAGCATAGACACAAAGCCCTGAAAGGGCATCAAGATTACATGCAGGGGTGCAAACCCCTGTAAAGCATGTCAGCAACATTAGCCCCGAAGGGCCGACAGAGCGTTGTGCCACCCCTTCAGGGTTGGGGTTACCCCACCGCCTTTAGCAGGGGTTCTTGCGTCCCTTCGGTAGCAAGCGTCTCCTTCGTCGCCGAGCGTCGCTTCGCTTCA
>JAFSKJ010000101.1 GCA_017449025.1 Prevotella sp.
AGTGCCCCAGCAGCAGTATAGGGCGACCCCTTCAGGGTCGTTGTCCTCCCCTCTGCTTCTCCGGGGGTGCTTCGCACCACCCGGTTATTTAGAGGTGACCGCGTTGCGGTCATACTGCTGTTCAACCGCACAGCACGGAATCTTTCCCAGTGCGTCGCTCACCGTGCCTGCCTTTTCCAATATGGCACCACGAATGAATCAGTTACCCTCGACATTTCCCACCTATTATATATAGAGGCAGTAGGCAACTATGTTAAGTTGATGCAGATTCAAGATGGTGAGGTGAAGACAAGCAAGCTGAAGGAATTGTTGGAATAGGTAGGTGGGGCGGGCGTGTGCGCCCGCGTTCCGAATTGGTGTGGGGCGGGCGTGGGCGCCCTCCTTGTGTATTAGTATGAGAATCTGAGGTGTAGTGTGTGGGTTTTCTTTTTGTCGATAGTGTATTTCTTGAGTACTCCTGGTCCGCAACTGCTGTTGCCAAGTCCCATTACTGCGCAGTCTATGCTGAGGTAGGTGTATGGCTGTGGCTCTAACTCGTAGTCGTGGGTCTTCGAGGCTATGTATTGTGCGGGGTAGGGCAGTGCTGAGAAGGAGAAGGGCTGGTCTACGGCTTCTATGCGCAGCTTCTTTCCTGTTTCTGTCTTTAGTTCCACCATGGTGCAGTCTTCGTGGTTGCCGGAGTCCTGTGGACGGGGGTAGTGTACATACTGCTGGCTTACGGTGGATGTCCAGAGTCCGACGGTGCACGACTCCTTGCGGTCGGGGTAGTTGTCCCATGGTCCGCGTCCGTACCATGTGAGGTGCTGGTATTCGCTGGGCAGCTGGATGAGGATGCCGAGCCGTGGTATGTCTGGCAGGGAGTCGGGGATGTGGAAGGTGAAGAGTGTCTCGTTGCCGTTCTGCTGTGTAGTCACTGGAATGTTGAGTGTGTCGAGCCGGCAACGCTTCCAGTCTTTTGCCAGCCAGTTGCCGAAACCCTTGTCGTTGTCGGTGGGGGCGCGGAAGCATTGTGTCTTGAATGGGGGGATGGGGGTTTTTGTAGGTTTGGTAGGTTTGGGGCGGGCGTGGGCGCCCGCGTTCCGAATTATTTGGCTTGTTCCTCCGTAGACTGCCTGCACCTCGTAGTATTTAGGCGTCAGCGCGCGGTTGCTCATGACTATGCCGTTGAGGCAGAAGGCGTTGAGGTTGGGCTTGTCGCCAAAGTCTCCTCCGTAGAAGACGCTGTCGCCGCGCATGATGCCCTGGTCTGCCCAGTCCCAGATGAAGCCTCCGAGCATGCGGGGGTTATTGTTCATCTCGTCCCAGTATTCCTTGAGGTTGCCAAGTGCGTTGCCCATGCAGTGGGCATACTCGCTTGTGAGCACAGGGCGGGGGCCTCCGTCGGAGCCTTCCCATGTGCAGCGGTCGCCCTCCAGTTGCGCTATCTGTAGCAGGTGCTCCCAGCGTGCATTCTCGGGTCGCTCTTTGTCGGAGTTCTCGGGTATTCCGGGGTTAAGGTACTCCTGCATGACTCGGGGGTAGAAGCGCGAGATTACATCGACGGTGGCGGGGTCGGGGTTGCCTTGTGCGCCCTCGTAGTGTACGGGTCGGGTGGGGTCGAACTCATGTAGCCATGCTGACATGGCGGCGTGGTTGGGCCCGTAGCCGCTCTCATTGCCAAGGCTCCAGAAGATTATGGAGGGGTGGTTCTTGTCGCGCTCGGCCATGCGTATGGCGCGGTCGAGGAAGGCCTCGGCCCAGTCGGGGGTTGAGGCGAGTGTTCCTCGTAGCCCGTGTGTCTCGCAGTCGGCCTCGTCCATGATGTACATGCCCATGGAGTCGCACAGCTCGTACCATCGGGGGCAGTTGGGGTAGTGGGCGAGCCGCACGGCGTTGATGTTTGCTGCCTTCATCAGCTGCAGGTCTTTGAGCATGAGTTCTTCGGTCATGACGCGTCCGAGGTATGGGTGGTGCTCGTGGCGGTTTACGCCGCGTATCTTTATGGGGTTTCCGTTGACGAGGAGCTGGCCTTTGCGGATGCTGATGGTGCGGAAGCCGATGCGCTGCGTGACTTGTTCTATGGTGTGTCCTGTGGAGTCGCGGAGTTGCAGGTGCAGGGTATAGAGGTTGGGATGTTCTGCGCTCCAGAGTCGTGGGTTGTCGGCTTTCATGGTGATGCGGGCGAACTTGCGGTGGCCGCGTTGCGGGTACCACTCGTTCATGAGTGCGGCCTTGTGGTGGAGGTCGAGGACTTCTTGGGCTGCTACGCTGTCGCGGCATAGTTGGTGGTTGCCGTCAAGGAGTGTGGCAACGAGATGGTAGCCTTCGGCGGTATGGCCGTTGTAGACGGAGAGCTGGGGGTTGATTTGCAGTTGGCCGTCCATGTGGGCTCTGACAGCCACATCGTGCAGACGGACATCGGGGGTGTGATAGAGCAGCACGTCGCGATGGATGCCACCGAAGCGCCAGAAGTCCTGGTCTTCGAGGTATGAGCCGTCGCTATATTTATAAACGGTGATGGCTATTTGGTTCTGGCCCTGCTTGAGAAGGGGTGTTACGTTGAACTCTGAGGGTTCCATGGAGCCTTGCGAGTAGCCTGCAAGCTGGCCGTTGACCCAGACGTGGAAGGCGGACATGACACCCTCGAAGCGCAGGAAGGTCTGGCCGCTGTTCCAGTGGGCTGGCAGGGTGAAGGTGCGCCGGTATTGTCCTGTGGGGTTGCGCTCGACGTAGGTTGTCCACTCTTTGTTTGGTTCTCGTGTCACGTAGGGCGGGTCGATCTTGAACGGATAGCCTGCTGAAACGTAGATAGGTGTGCCGTAGCTGTTGACCTCCCAGGTGGCGGGCACTGCCAGTGTGTTCCAACTGCTGTCGTCGTAGTCGGTGCGATGGAAGTCAGTAATCATTTCGTCGGGTGTCTTGGTCCATCGGAATTTCCATTTGCCGTTGAGCGACAGGTGGCTGTCGCCGGACTCGGCGCAGTAGGGGATGAAGTGGGCGCGAGGGGGTTCGCGGTTGATATGCAGCACGTGGTGGTCTTCCCAGTCGTGGTGGGGCTGTGCCACTGTGTGGGGGGATGAAGTAAGGAGGATGATAAGCGACAAAGCCTCTCCAAGTCTCTCCCAAGGAGGGGATGTTTGTTTTGCAGGTTTTGTGGTTCTCATTGTATTTCGAGTTCTTTGAATTCTACTTCTTTGGTTTCAATCTTTACGGTATAAGTGCCTGCGTTGATCTGGGTGCCGGTGGTGGTGGAGAGCATCTTGAACTTGTTTGGCGTTGGGGGGAAGGTGATTTCGCGGTCCACCAGCACGGTGTGTTTGGAGTCGGTGATGGTGATGCTGCCCTTTACGGGATTGCCGGTGGTGTTTTTGTAGCGGAAACGCAGGGCATACTCGTGTGCCAGGCCGGGCTTGATTACGAAGGTGTTGTTGTGCTTGCCTGTTGGCAGACAGACGGTGGCGGGGCGCTGCTCGGTTTCTTGCGGCAGTTCTTCTTTGGACAGTGTGGATATGGTGTCGGTGTCGAAGGAGTGCCACGGGGTGGTAGGTTTGGTAGGTGTGGTAGGTTTGGTAGGTTTTGTAGGTTTGGTGGCGACGGCAATGCCGCAGATGATGGCCTGTCCGGCTTTTACCTCGGGGAAGGTGATGCGGATGTGCCCGTCCTTGGCCTTGGCATAGACTACGCGCTTCATGGAGCCGAGATAGCCGGCCTCGGCCCATGGGTCGAGGTCGTCGACAACGGTCTCTCCATTGACGGCTACGTCGAAGATGCGCATGCCCTCGTAATCGTCGCGCTCGCCTCCGCCCTTTCCGTGCCAAGGCTCTACAAAGTAGAGTTCTATGCGGTAGAGGTTTTCTGGTTCTGAGGCTTCTACAGGCAGGTCGTACCACAGCCGGTGACGGCCGTAGCGGAAGTACTGGAACAGCTCGTGGCTCTTGGTGCCACGGATGCTGTCGGTGATATGCCGCTGGCTGGCCTGATAGGGATGGAGGCCGAAGTCTTGTCCCCAAGAGTGGCTGCAGAGGGTGTCGTCGGCCATCCATTGCTGTGAGAACTCGTCGATGAAAGCGTCGCCTCCGCAGTTGATGCGGTAGAGGTAGTGGTAGCCGTCGGCTCCCTTGACAAGGTCGGTGTTTCTGTCGGCGGCAGTGGGTGGAGTTCCTGACGGTGAAGGGGCGTAGCGGTGGCGGTACATGTAATATGCGGACGTAGGCTCTTCCCAGATGGTGGTAAGCCCCTTGTGGTTGATGGGGCCTATCTTGTCGATGCGGCGAAGGGCTCCGTCGGGCTGGGTGCGGCCGGGGTTGTCGTGCGAGGTGAAGAGCCACTGGAAATGGCCGCAAACGCCGGTGGTGTCGGCGGCAGAACCGCTGGCTGCCGTGAAGGCTTTTTCTGCCAGGCGGGCTTTCTTCTCCAACAGTTTGGTGAACGACTCTTCGCTGTATTTGGCATTGCCATGCAGGTCGATGGTTCGCCATGCTCCGTATTCGCCGTTGAGCAGTTGTTCGGGGCGCTTCAGCTCGTCGGCGTAATTGTCGGGAGAGCCGCCGTAGGTGCCGCTCCAGTTCTGTATGACGTTCCAGTCGGTGCCTTCGCCGCCATTGCATGTGGTGATGGCTCGCTGGTCGCGGCAGGTGGGGTCGAGCTGGCGGATGATGTTGGAGCACTCTTCGGTAAAGTCCCTGGGCAGGATGCTCTCGTTTTGCAGTCCCCAGAGGATTACGGAAGGTGAATTGCGGCGTTCCTTGATCCAGCGGACGAGGAGGCGCTTGAAATTCTCGCGGAAGTTGGGTGTGTCGTACCAGATGTGTGCGGAGAACTGGCTCCAGAAAAGCATTCCCTGTTTGTCGAAGAGTTGCTGATATAGCAGGTTGTGAGGCTGATGCGCCTCGCGGAAGGCATTGAAGCCGGCATTGCGTATTTGCTTGACGCGGGAGCGGATTTGCTCTGGCGAAAAGGCGTGGCTGTTGCCAAGAAGGTGTTCGTACTCGCAGGTGCCATTGATAAAGACGGGCTTGCCGTTCAAGAGGAAACGGTTGTCGCCGTTCTTGCGGAACACGGGCCATGAGACGGAGCGTATTCCGAATGGCGTGCGCACCTCGTCGGTGGTCTTGCCGTCGCGCTTAATCATTGTGGTGAGGTTGTAGAGGTATGGGTCGTGAAGACTCCAGCGGTGTGCATCCTCAATCCGCTCGGCATGGCGCAGGACAATGGTCTCGCCTGCCTTGATGGTTGTTGGCTCAGCACTGCGGAACACCTGCTTGCCACTGTCGAGCGTGAACTTGTTTACCAATTCAATCTGTTGGGGCTGCCGGGTGTAGTTCTTCACCTCTGTCTCAATGAATACCGTGTCGCAGGCGGCATTGTTCCAGATATGCACTCCGAAGGGTTCGATACGCACGGCATCGGTCTGGATAAGCGTGACGGGACGAAAGATGCCGAAGGGCTGCGACCCTTCGGAAAAGCCCCACTCGGAGGAGCAGCCTCCGCAGACCCAAGGCGACTCAGTCTGCATGGCGGGATGGTCGACAAGAAGCTCAATACTGTTCTCGCCGTTATGCATGGCATCGGTAACGTCAATGGTCCACACTGTGCGCCCAACAAGTTCCTTAGGATAGGTGTGCCCATTAAGCGTTAGGGTGGCGTATGTGCCAACGCCCTCGAACTGTAGGAAATATCGCTTGTCGGGTTGTTTTTCTGCATCAAAGGTTCTTTCATACGTGGCTTTCCCGTGCAGGTTACCATGTCGCAACTGTCGGTAGCCGTAGTAGTCGTCGAAGTTGTGGGGCACTGTCACATTTGTGGCGATGGTGTCGCCACCTGCCGAACAGGAGGCTGTCCATCCGTTGTTAAGGCTGGTGATGGTGCGGCGGCCCTTGCGTTCTGGTTGGGGGAAGTGAACGTTGCTGCGCCCCATGGGTACGCTGGTGGCTACGGCAATGCCCCGCTGCTGGTGGTTGTTGACAGCACAGTAGAAATGATAGACCACGCCCTTGTGCTTAACAACGCAGCTCTTATGGGCAAACATCTCGTCGTAGGACTTTGTGGGCCAGATGAGGTCGTCGCCCTGCCACCGCTGCCAGTGTACGAGGTCGCGACTAACGGCGAAGGTGTTGAAGGCATTGTATCGGCGCGACGGGTCGTAAGCCTTGAAATAGAACATGACGTAGAGGGAACCCGACGGAGAACCGTCAGGAGCAGTGACTTCCATCTTGGCGATTTGGGCATCGCCGGTGATGATGCCGCCTACCTCGTTGGCGAAGACGGGGTTGCCCGAATAACGCTTCCAGTGCTTCATGTCGTTGGAGAGCGCAATGCCTATGCGTTCCGCCTTCAGATGGTTGTCGGGGTTGATGCCTCCGGCATTATAGAACATGACGAACCGTTTGCCAAGTGTCTTTTCCGGGTCGTCATAGATGGTACTCTTGTATTGTACGAGCTTTTCCCACCACTGTACGTCCTTGTCGTTGATGCTCATCAGGGGCTTGTTGTCAGACTTCCATTCGTGAGGCTTGGTAATGTCGCCCTTTGTCCAGGCCATACCAATGTTCAGCGGTTCGTTCACGGCCTCATATCCAGTGCCGTGCCCGCCGATGTATGTCATCCAGTGGCGGCCTTTATGTTTGCCGAGCTTGTAGCTCCCCTCCCACGTCCAGTCTACGAGGGCGGGGAAACCGCCTCGTTGGTTCATGTCCCAGCCGTCGTCCTTATAGCTGAGCATCCGCCCCAGCGTCCTCCAGTGCAAGAGGTCGTCGCTTTCTGCCATCCAAGTCTCGTAGCCGCGCCCGTCGGTGCCGTCCTTGCCGTTATAGACAACGTAGGTCATATACCACTTGCCGTTTTCCTGGAAAACTGTTGGGCAGTCTGCCTTGTGGTAGTTGTCTGTCGGAGCCACCACCATACCGTATTTATAGGGTGTGCGCACTTCGTCATAGATTGCCTGCATAGTGACGGCAGGGATGGTGTCGGCGGCAAAAGCGCCGACCACACAAAGCAGCGCTATGAGGGGCGTGAGAATTTTCTTCATCATCTTCTTCTATTTCAAGAACAGCCAGTCAACCTCGCTCGACGGCCCGTTGAGGGTGCAGTCGCGGGGCTTGATGTGGCTTTGGGTAAAACCGGCCACCATGAGTATGCCCTTAGGCAGGCGGATGGTGTTACGTCCTGCCGGCAGCGCATACTGGTGGATATTGACTTTCGGCAGCTGGACTATGCTGATGGCATTGGTCAGGATAGGCTCTGCCTGTCCGTATTCATTGCCAGTAGCGTCGATCTCAAGCTTAGGTGCCTTGGCAAATTTGATGTCATCGTCGTTGAATAACCCGACAAGCAAATTGACGGGCTTGTCACTCTTGTACTCGATGGTCGTGCCGACGATGCGGGTGGTGTCGCGATTCAGAACAAGGGCTTGCATACCTTCCAGTTCCGGTGCAACGGAGTCGACTGGGGTGTCTGGCCGGTTTTCAAAGAGGATGGCACCTTTCTGAAGGGGAACGGTAGTGCCCGAAAAAGTGACGTTGGCGGGCTTTGCCGGCAGAATCTTGACATCTGTGTGTGCCACAGGATGCTTCAGCTTCCCGATGTTGGCCTTGAAGGCATCAAGCTCTGCCTGATAGACGTCAGCCAACTCGCCCCACGTCTTCATCCTGCCATTGTCGCCACCCACGGGGATGCGGCGCTGGGCGGTCTGCATGGAGTTGGCGTAGAGGTAGGTGGAGTCAGCCCGTTGGGCTAACTTGTTCCAGGTGTGCATGCTCTTCTCAAGCAGGGGCACGGCAGCATCGAGGTATTTCACATCCTTTGTCCATCGGTAGTTCAGCACTTGCTGGGCTGCAAGTACCTTGTCGCGGAATGACTGTGCAAACAGGGAGTAGCACATGATGTCGTTACGAACACGCTCATACTCGTCGGCATGGCGCAGCGGCTTCACATCGGCAATAGCATTCAGTGCCTCGATGGCTTTCTGCTGGTGCTCCACGCACTGGTTTACGATGTCAATGGGCAGCTCACCGGCATGTGGCTCATGTTTCCACTCCTTCTCCACATACTCTATGAGTTTTTCGCCCTCTGGCCCACAGCTCTCATAGAAACCGGGATAGATGGTGTATTTGTAAGGGTTCACCAGTTGGCCCATCGTCATGCCGAGCAACAGCGTTTGGCGGTTGCCTTCGGTTATGCCGAAACGTCGCAGCAGCTTGGGGGCAATCTCGCCCGTCTCGTCGTAGGCTGTCAGCAGGTGGTCTGCGGCCTTGTTGTCTATGCCGTAGTAGTCGGAGAGCTGTTGCCTCCAGTAATCCTTGTCGTCTCCGCGCTCGCTGTTCCATGCAAATCGCCCCCAGCCACGATACCACATCCAGTCGCGGTCAATCTGCAGGAGCCTCTCTCCGTTGGGCAACTTGTCGGCGGCATAGGGCCAGTCCCAATACGACGCCTGGGGGTAGAGGTGCAGGCCCTTGGAGTGGTGCACGCGGTGCATGGCCTGCACCGTTTTCTGGATGAAGGCAGGACTGCTCCAGCGCCAGGGTTCGAGGTTGGCGAGAATGTGTACGTTGTCGATGTGTATCGGGGCGGCAGCGGCCAACTGTCGATGCGTCTCGCCCCAAGGCCCTCCCGGCTCGTAGGTGGTGAGGCTTTCACCCGTGTATTTCGACATGGTGTAGATGTTGGGGTAGAGGGGCAGGCTCTCCTTCAGCACCAGCGGCCCGTCGGTGTCGTGAGAGCGGAGAACAATTGGTGGAAGGCTTGTGGTGGTGCTTAGTCCGTCCTTGATGCCGGGGATAATGGTTTCCTTCATCCACTTGACATCGTCATCGATGGTGGCCATGGCCTCTCCGAGACAAACGAGGAGTCCCACGTTGGGGTACTTCCTGATGAAGGCGGCTATGCTCTTGCGGGTGTAGTCGGCTATGAGCGGCGTGATGGGGCGGTGGCGGTCCTGCGTCTTCAAGCCGTAGTGTTCGGCAAAGGGCTTGCTCAGGATGATATTATAGAACATCTGTATCACCCAGATGCCGCGGCGGTCGGCCTCGTGGGTCAGGAAGGAATACATATCCTCGTTCTTGCGGAACGTCTCGTCGTCCACCTCCACGGCGAAGGGGTAGTCTTCCAGACGTACGAGCGAAGCGAAAGGATGGCCATTCCAGAGGTAGAGGGAATTGAACCTGTTCTCCACCATCATGTCTAAGTAGCGTGTCCATTGCTCCTTGTCGTAGAACCAGGGGAAGTTCTCAGGCGTGTAGGGATATTCGTAGACGGCATGGCCAGGCAGGTAGGTGGTCTTCTGCAGGCCTATGCATGTGCCGCGCATAACCATCTGCGGCGATTCCTCTATCTGTTGTGTGGTGAGGCGGCCTGCAAGCAGACGTTCGGCCAGTTCCACGGCTCCGTAGATGACGCCCGACGGGTCGTGGCCCTCAATGGTTATGCGTTTGCCCTGCTGCCTGATGCGATAGCCTTCGGCAGCGAGACCGCCCGTGTCGTCGGCAAGACGTAGGCTGATGGTGTAGTCGTCGAAGGCATGGCCGGCGAGTTTCCTGCGTAGGTACTCCGCGGCATATTGCTCTCGCTCGGTGGCTTTGCTTCGCATGTCAATGTTGAGCATGGTCACGCCCGCCTGTCGTTTTATGCTGTCGCTCACCTGTGGACCGTTGTTTTCCCATACGTTCCCCGGCCCATTGGCATTCTTCAGGAATTTCTCAGAGGGTGTCCAGTTGTCGCGCAGGGTGATGTTCGAGGAGCCTTCGTCGGTGTAGAGATAGAACCAGTGGTTGGGGTCGTGGACATACGACGGCTTGGCAATGTCGCGCACCACGTTCCTGCTGATTACGGTGCCGGGCTGGTTGCCGAGGGTGTAGATGCCCGCACAGTCGTACATATGGCGGGCGTAATTATATATAAGGTTCGCGTGAACCTTATTATTTTTCATGCATACCAAGTCACGGTTCCAGCCCCAGCCCAAGGAGATTCCCGTATACGACACATCGTGGATGGTGTTGTGGCTAATGGTGATGTCGGAGACATAGCCCGCCGCTATGGCCACACAGCCCCAGTCCTCGTTGCTGACATTGAAGAACTCCGACTGCTCTATGGTTTGTCCGCTGCAAACCTCACGCATGTCGGCTGGCAGATAGGGGCGGTGGGTCTCCAAGCCTTCGGGCGAGAAGCTGCCTACCACCAGTCCGTTCATGGCTATGTCGCTGAACATGCAGTCGCTCACCCTCCCGCCCTTGCAGCCAATCACATAGTCAAGGCCAGAGCCACCAAGGTGCTCGAAACGGCAATTCTCGAAACTAACGTTGTTGCCGTAGCTTACCTCCACGGCGGCATCGGCACGGCCTAACCAGCCTTGGTTGTCCAGCTTGTGGTTGTTAGGGCGGTCAATCTGCGGACGCAGCTTGTAGGCCTCCGTAAGATACATGCCGGCCTGCAGTGGCACATGACCTTTCTCCGTGGGTCGCATCCACGTGGTGTGGCTGAAGGTGATGCCTTTTATTGTGATGTCGTGCACAGGGTGATCGGCTGTGCCTACCACCTCGATGAGTGTCTCAACGACAGGAT
This sequence comes from Prevotella sp., assembly GCA_017449025.1. GTDB lineage: Bacteria > Bacteroidota > Bacteroidia > Bacteroidales > Bacteroidaceae > Prevotella. The sequence goes on from JAFSKJ010000101.1 coordinate 10,537, forward strand.
AAGTTACATTCAGGCCTTTTCCCGTACGTTCATTGTCGCGCGGAGAATAGTAGAGCTTGTGTTCCACAATGTCATGATACCATTCTCCTGGGGTGTCGAGCAGCTCTCTTGCATTGGTGAGATAGAACGGTGAGGGATGGCCGGTATTAGGTGTCATGGGCGAGGGCCACGGATGCTCAAACTGCAACTTCGCCTCAGGGGCGTGGAAGCGTACGGCAACGGAGTCGCCCTGGGGGGTCAGTGACTTGATGCGAAGGTTCGATGTACACCACATCTCGTGCAACACCATCTCTGCGTATGGGGCTTTCAATATCTTTGAAACAGCAGCCTTGGGCACCCATAGTATCTGGTTTTTCTTGTCGTAAGTCAGGATGCGGTACATCTGCTCGAAGTCTACTACATCGCGGGCACGGACGGCTTTCTGGAAGGCTCCCCTCTCATGGGAGGTATGGAGGGGGCTTATCCACAACTGCCGGAAGTCAACGGGTCGTCCGTTGAAGTCGGGTATGTCTGCGGTACATAAATTGTCTTGTGCTTTCCTGACGTTTATCTCTTTGCCTCCGCTGATGATGGCATCTTTGCCCTCGATGGTAAGGCTACTATCCTCAGGACGCAGGCGAAGCGGTTCATAGAGGTGGTAGGTACCTGGTGCCAGTTGGATAGTCACTTGGTTGGCCTTTCCTGTGCGTCGTAGCTCACGGGCATGTCTGACAGCATCAGCCAGCGAAGAGTCTGGCGTAATCTTGATATCAGTTGCCAACGCATGCAAGCACCAGCAGCAAACAATTGCTAATACCCCACTTCTCATAATCCCCTGTTTAGCCAAACACTCATGTCCTGAATCCCACGATTATCCCATGCATAGTAGGGAATCAGCCGAATACGTACTTTCTGCTGCTTCCTCAGACGCAGGTCGCGATAGAGGCTGTTGTTGTCCCAAAAATCCTGGTTCACCAACACAGCATCGCCCTCAAGGGCTATCATCTCATGACCGCTGATGGTGACCTTCTTTTCCGTAAACTGGATGTCGGTGGGAATGGCGATGTCGTTGATACGATAGTTGCCTTCGATATCCTGTCCTTCAAGACAATAGACGATTGGGCCACGCATGACGGCAACCTGGTTCTTGGATTCTTCAACAAGCGGATTGGCTTCCACGAGACGGGCTTTCATGGGGAGGTCGAGTTCTATGACGTCGCCCTTCTTCCACTTGCGGGGCTGACGCAGATCCTCTGCCAGTATCGGTGCTCCATTTAGCGTCAGCGTCATGTCCGTGCTCCAGCCTGGGATATGCATACGGATGCTCTTCAACGTCTTCGCCTTTTGGATGGTCAAGGTGATATGACCGTCCCAGGGATAGTTGCTCTGCATGTCTACTTCCAGGTCTTTGGTCTTGAGCGAGTTCTGACCGTAGAGGTTCACCCAGAGCGTGTCCTTGTTGATGGAATAAACGTACTCCTGCGCCTCGCAGAGGGTTCGCACCGTGTTTGGCGGACAACAGAAACACGAGATATAGTGCTGACGGTGCTTGGGCCAGCGCATGGTATAGGGAAACTCCTTGTTGCGACGCAGGGCTTCGGTATAGAAGTAATCCTTACCGTCAAGGGAGATACCGCTGAGGATGCCGTTGTATAATTCATTCTCGATATTGTCAACGTATTGAGGATCAACGGTGGTCTGGAACATGCGCCACGAGAACAACAGCATACCAATCTGTGCACAAATCTCGTTGTGGGCAGCCTCCTGCGGCAACTGGAACTGCCGGCCGTAAGCCTGATGGATTTGTTGAATCGAGGGCTGGTCGTAGGTAGTTCCGTCGGGTGAGACACCGTCGTAGAGGGCTCCGCACCCGCCCGTAATGTAAATCTTATGATGAATGATGTCGTTCCAAATGGCTGTGAGGTTCTTCATCAGTTGTTCCTCGCCAGTCTCTGCATAGAGGTCGGCCACACCGGCATAGAGATAGTTTGCTCTGACGGCATGCCCCATAGCCTCGTATTGGTCGCGCAGTTTGTGGCGGTCCTGATTGTGGTCTTCGCCATTGGTCACAGAGTCGCGGATGGCAATCAAGCCTTTGGCCAGCGTGAGATATTTCTCTTCGCCCGTCTCGCGGTACATCTCTGCAGCACCCATGTAGTGACTGGGACAGATGGCATTGCGTGAGAGTTCTGCGGCATCGCTGGTCAGGAAGTTATACAGGAAGTCGGCGGCTTTCTTGCTGCAATCAAAGAGGTTAGTCTTGCCGGTAGCACGCTTATGCACGATGCCTGCCGTCATCAGATGGCCCAGATTATAGGTCTCGAAGTTCAGGCGTGAGGCGAAGGCCTTCTTATGGTCGTTGCCAATTTCGATGCCGACATTCGTGTTGTCTCCAGCATGGGAGTCAATGCCCGCATTACGTTCGGAAATGACGACAGGTGTATGGATATAGCCATCGTTGCGCTGGCTCAGAGCCACCTGTTCAATGAATTGGTCCATCAGCGCATCGAGTTTGGGATCTTTGGTCACGGCATAGACGGCTGCACAGGCTTCCAGCCATTTGTACATGTCACCGTCATGGAAAGGAGGACCGTGGTGCTTACCCTTCACGGTACCCGCTGCTACCTCGAAATTACGGAAGCCATTGCTGCCGTGGGCACCTTTCTCGTCGAGCGTCTCCCAGGGAGTGTTCCAAGTATTCCACATATCCCAGATGGTGGTGTTGCTAAGCACACCGAAACGGTCGCCCCAGAAACCGCCCGTCCACTTCACACTGCCCAATGGCAGATTCTTCATCTTGGCCTGCCGACTGTTACCCATGTCCGTCAGACCGCTTTGTGCCATAGCCGCTGTGGCACAGTATATCATTGCTATAATAGTCAATATCTTTCTCATAGTTCTCCTCCTCTTGCTTTTACCCGCTCATACCAGGCTTCGCGCTCCTTCGTCAGGTCGTAGCCCCGCTTGGAGAGGTAGTTGTTGATGCGGCCCTTGTATTTGCCGAACACCTCATGCTTCTTTTTCGAACTCTCGGCATCCATGGCCAGCTCACGTGCTTCGATGAGCCAGGCCATGATCTGTTGCTTCTCCTCTTCCTTGAGCGTGGGAATCATGTCGCACTGGGCGTCGTAGGTCACCTTCACCACGTTGAAGGTCATCACGTCCTTCACCTTGTCAATCTCCTCCGGCGTGATGTACATCGACAGGTCGGCGAGGAAACCGTAGTGCGAACGGTATAGGCGTGAGTCGCACAGGGCTTCGGCCAGCTGCCTGTTGGTCTTCTTCAGGGAGTCGCGCTCGCTGTATATGTCGTTGAGCTTGAAGTAGCGGTTGCAGATAATGTTCAGCACGTTTCTGCCTGATGGTGTCCAGGTGATGCCCAGCTCGTCGGTGGCCTTCCGGCTCCGGTCTAAGATGGTCTCCACATACTTAGGGTCGCGGCCTGCGCTGTCGAGGGCTACTGCCGGTACGGGGTTGCTGTTGAAAATCTCCTTTAGATAGTAGACGTTGGCGCTGTAGTTCATCTTCACGTTGCGCACCATGCTGACGTCTCTGCTGCGCTCCACGAACAGCCATCCGCTCCAGCCCGCCTCGTCAAGGGCTTTCTTGATTTTGGGCACGTCTATTGTGGAGTCGTTGCGCAGCCACACACGGTCGGTGTTCGAGGCATGTATGGCGTAGATGTTCTTGGCACCCAGCGTCTTGATGTCCTTGGCAATGTCCCAGCCGTTTTCTGCTATAGTCTGCCATTTGTAGAAGATGCCGATGCCGCTGCTCCTTATCTCCTTAAGCAGTCTCAGGTTGCCCTTGGCATCGAGGGGCGTGTCTATGCCCACACGCTTGCCACGGGCTTTGGCAGCCTCGCCGATGTTGTGGAGACGCTCCACAATGGCAGCGCGCTTCGCCTTGTCTGTGGCCCAGTCGTTGCCGCAGCCGCCAAGGGGCAGGAAAGCCACAGTGGTGCCTCCCATGCGGTCCATGGTGTCGAAACAGTCCTCTGCCAATGCCATGTAGTTGTCGCGTGCCGTCAGGTCCTGGGCGTAGAAGCCGCTCATGGCTATGGCTCCTATTTCTATGCCTAAGCTGTCGGCAACATGCCTGAAGTGGGCTGCCTCAACGGAGTCGCGCATCTTGTTGTCGAACATCTCGCGCTGCCCCAGTCCGCCCATGTCCATCTCTATGCCGTCGCAGCCCAACTGCTTGGCCAAGTTGAATTCCCCTAACTTCTGGCGCTTGAGAATCATCCAGTCGCAGACTCCCACCTTGTACCTTTGTGCCATCAAAGCCTCTGTTCCTAATAAACTGAGAACAGAGGCCATGACCATAATCTTGCATGCCTTCTTCATGTCATCAACTTTGTGAGAAATGCCAATACTCCGACAACCCTATGGCAATCGATATACGCAGCTTCAGCTCTTCACGTTCTTCCCGTGAGAGTGGAATGTACTTTGTTGATGTCTTTTTGCCTGCCATGGTTCGTCTTTATTATATTGACGAGCCACGGCCTTTGGTGTAACCAACGCCTATACGCTGATTTGCATCTGGCCGGCGTATTCTCTGAGCCTGCTTATGCTGCGGTGCATCAGGTTGCGCACACTTTGGTAGTTGATGCCCATGATTCGGCAGATGTCATCATACTTGCAGTGCTCCATATAATAGAGGTTGATAATCTGGCGCTGCCGGGGCGACAGCTTGACAAAGAACTGCTGCACGGCGTCGGAGAGTGTCTGCCGGTGCTCCATCTGCTCGCGGTTGTATTCGTCGTTCTCGGCTATCACCTGCATGCTGGCATCGGTAATCTCGCTGTCGCAGAGCTTAGTGTTGAAGCGGAACTCGTCGTTTATGCGGTTGCGAAGTGATATGTAGAGGTAGCTCTCTACATTGCCGATGGTGCCGAGGCCCGCCTTGCGTGTGTACAACTTAACGAATACGTCTTGTATGCAGTCTTTCAGTGCCTCACGGTCGGCCATTAGACGTGAGCCGAAAGCAAAGAGGCCGTCGATGTGTTTGTCATATAGTTCAGAGAAGTCTTCCATCTCTTTTGGCTTTAGCAGGTTTGTTGTATTAGTAGTAAGTCAGTGCAAAAGTAGTAACATTTTTTGAGATACACCCCTAATTATCGATTTTTAACTATTGGCGTGTGTTGAGAATCTACTCAGCACCCTCAAGAAGAGTGCCCCATCCGATGCCGTAGGCATAGTCTTCCTGCCCCCAATCGTAGAGTGGCACTTTACGGAGCTAAAGTGGCACTTTTTTGAAATTAAGTGCCACTTTACAATCGTAAAGTGCCACTCTACGGATGAGGCATGTTTCATGTATGACTTCAATAAATACAAGAAACGTGTATCTCCTGTCCTACTCCGTCAGGTGCTCCGTTCGGTGGCACTTCAGGTTGCCAACAAGTTTGTGTATTAAGTAATCTTGAACTGTAAGGCATCTCGACAATGAGCCGTGTCCTTACAGGCTAATGGTGTGGCCACAGCAACGCTTGACCTGGGTACAGTTGGAAAGATTGTCCTGTACCTCTTTGGCAGAAAGAACCTGGCGCAAAAGTAAAAAAACGGGGGAAAAGTTGCATAGTTATATAAGATTTTGTAATTTTGCAGCTGAATTGACAAACCAAATAAAAGAATACTAATATGATTATCGACACACTCGACAACCTGAACAAGTACGTAGGTGTGAACCCGCTGTTCGCCGACGTAGTAGAGTTTCTGAAAAACAACGACCTCAACTCCATTGAAGAAGGCAAGCACTTCATAAAGGAGAAAGACCTCTTTGTGAACATCACCACGGCCAAGGGCCGCAGCCGCGAGGCCGCTACGCTTGAGACCCACATAAACATGATAGACATTCAGATTCCTCTCGACGGTGAGGAGACCTTTGGCTATACGCCGCTCTGCGACCTTCCCGCATTTGAGTATAACGCCGAGAAGGACATAACGAAGTATGGTGATACCATGGCCCAGACATATCTGACTCTCAAGCCCGGACAGATGGGCATTTTCTTCCCTCAGGACGGCCATGCCCCCTGCATCTCAGAAAAGGAGGGCATCAGGAAAGCAATCTTTAAAGTAAGAGTTTAGACTTAAGGGAAAAACGTAATTTTTGAACCTAAGAATCAGATATAAGACTATGGCAACGACAAAGAAAGAGACAGCAGCCAAGAAGGCACCGGCAGCGAAAAAGACAACAGCCAAGAAGGCAGTGAAGACAGTGGCGAAGAAGGTTGAGCAGGCTCCACTGCATATAGGACTTGTGGAGCACGACTCATGGTTGGAACCCTTTGAGGGAGCCATCCGCGGCCGCCACGACCACGCTTTGTGGAAGATAGGACAGTTGACGCAAGACGGCAAGAAGAAGCTTAGCGACTTTGCCACCGGACACCTGTATTACGGCCTTCACAAGCTCACCAAGGGCTGGGTGTTCCGCGAATGGGCCCCTAATGCCACGGAGATTTACCTCATTGGTGACTTCAACGATTGGAAGGAGACAGACAAATACAGGTGCAAGCGCATTGAAGGCACAGGCAACTGGGAGTTGAAGCTCTCGGAGAAGGCCCTCAAGCACGGCCAGCTCTACAAGATGAAGGTTCACTGGAACGGTGGCGAGGGGGAGCGCATTCCTGCATGGTGCCGCCGCGTGGTGCAGGACGACCAGACGAAGATATTCTCGGCGCAGGTGTGGAACCCGGAGAAACCCTACGTGTGGAAGAAAAAGGCATTCAAGCCATCGAAGTCTCCACTTCTGATTTATGAGTGCCATGTAGGCATGTCGCAGGATGCAGAGAAGGTGGGCACATACACCGAGTTCAAGGACAATGTGCTGCCCCGCGTCAAGAAAGACGGCTACAACGCCATTCAGGTGATGGCCATTCAGGAGCATCCCTACTACGGAAGCTTTGGCTATCACGTCTCCAGCTTCTTCGCTCCCAGTTCGCGTTTTGGCACTCCCGAAGAGCTTAAGGCACTCATCGACGAGGCACACCGCATGGGCATAGCCGTGATTATGGACATTGTACACTCGCATGCCGTGAAGAACGAGGTGGAAGGCCTTGGCAACCTCTGCGGCGACCCCAACCAGTTCTTCTATGCCGGCGACCGCCATGAGCATCCTGCATGGGACTCGCTGTGCTTCGACTACGGCAAGGACGAGGTGATGCATTTCCTGTTGTCGAATTGCAAGTACTGGCTTGAGGAGTTCCGTTTCGACGGTTTCCGCTTCGACGGTGTCACATCGATGCTCTACTACAGCCATGGCCTCGGAGAGGCTTTCACCGGCTACGGCGATTACTTCAACGGCCATGAGGACGACAATGCCATTTGCTATCTCACCCTGGCCAACTGCCTCATCCATGAGGTGAACCCGCAGGCCATTACCATTGCCGAGGAGGTTTCCGGCATGCCCGGCCTAGCTGCTAAGTTCGAGGACGGCGGCTACGGTTTTGACTACCGCATGGCAATGAACATTCCCGACTACTGGATAAAGACCATCAAGGAGGTGCGCGACGAGGACATTAACGTATGCTCGATTTTCTGGGAGGTGAAGAATCGCCGGCCCGACGAGAAGACCATCTCGTACTGCGAGAGCCACGACCAAGCATTGGTGGGCGACAAGACCATCATCTTCCGACTCATCGACGCCGACATGTACTGGCACTTCGCAAAGAAGGATGTAAACGACATTGCTCAGCGAGGCATTGCACTGCACAAGATGATAAGACTGGTGACGGCAGGAGCCATCAACGGCGGATACCTCAACTTCATGGGCAACGAGTTCGGACATCCGGAATGGATTGACTTCCCCCGCGACGGTAACGGATGGTCGTATAAGTACGCCCGCCGACAGTGGAACCTGGTTGACAACAAGGACCTCTGCTATCACTGGCTCGGCGACTTCGACCAGAAAATGCTTGAGGTGATAAAGAGCCAGAGGAACTTCCAAGACACGCCCGTACAGGAGATATGGCACGACGACGGCGACCAGGTGCTATGCTTCATGAGAGGCGACCTTGTTTTCGTGTTCAATTTCTCGCCTACGCGCTCGTATACCGACTACGGATTCCTGGTGCCCACTGGCAGCTACGACGTGGTGCTCAACACCGATTCTACGGACTTTGGAGGCAACGGTTTTGCCGATGACACGATGACCCACTTCACCAACTACGATCCCCTCTACGTACAGGACAAGAAGGAGTGGCTCAAGCTGTACCTGCCTGCCCGTTCGGCAGTGGTACTGAAGAAAAACTAACCATAGCTGCCAGTAATGAACTTCAACCATCCTGATAAAGGCGGTAGCACCATTGTCGTCAAGACGATGTGTGCTTTCGTCTTTATTGCCTTTTCCATTCTCTGGCTCTACACCTTCCAGTCCGACGTGCTCGCTGTGGCACAGCATGTGCTCAGCGAAGGGCATACCCGCTACGACCGCCTGGTGGGCGCCCTGCTCATCACCGCTGTGCTCTATATGCTGCAGCTGTTGGCCTATTACTTTACGCGGTTGAGGAAGATGTTCCATGCCCTCACCTACCTGCCGTCGATGCTCGTGCTTGCGCTTATCTCCGACATCAATTCCGACATCGACCGCCACTTCTCGCTTGGAGCCTGGTGGTGGGTAGTGCCAGTGGTACTGCTGTTCTGGGTGGCGTTGGTGATTGTGGCTCGTCAGATACAGACATACGAGCGTGGCGCCGGCAACTTCTTCTCGCGCCGCATGTGGGTGAACATGCTTGTCATGGCAACAATGATTGTGTGTGTCGCCGCAGTGGGAAACACTAATGCTGTGTTCCACTTCCGGGCACACGCCGAGGTCAAACTGCGCGACGGCCTCTATAAAGAGGCTCTTGCCGTAGGCAACCGCTCGCAGGAGTCCGATGCCAGCCTCATGATGCTTCGCATCTACGCCCTGTCACGCAGTGGAAGGCTTGGGGAGCACCTGTTCAACTATCCCATAGTGGGTGGCAGCGATGCCATGCTCCCCTTCGGCAACCCCTCGCGTACAGTTCTCTTCCCTGCCGACAGCATCTTCCGATACCTCGGAGCCATACCAAAGGGGCAGATGACCACCAGAAGCTACCTTAGTCTGCTGGAGAACAAGGGCAAGGCAAGCCCGGCTGTGGGTGACTACATGCTGGCGGCGTGTCTCATTGACGGCGATCTCGACACATTCGTCAGACTTTTGCCAAAATACTATGAATTGGACGGCAACCTGCCACGCCATTACCGGGAGGCACTGACATTGTACACCCACCAGCGTGCCACCCCGGCCGTGACATGGCATGACAACGTGATGGAGGAAGACTATGCCGACCTGCAGAAGCTTGAAGCCACCTGCCCAGACGCAACGGAGCGCAAGGTGAGGGTGGCGGAGAAGTACGAAGGGTCGTACTGGTACTATTTTGAATATGTTAAGGCAATGAAATTCAAAGAATAAAACAATGGAACAGCACAACGATTTATCACTTCAGAAGAGCCGCTCTGCCGGAGCATGCATAAAGGCAGGCGTGTCGCTCTACTTGTCGAACTTCAGGAAAATATTCCGTCAGACATGGATTGCCGCACTGCTGTGGGCTGTGGCTTCGGTAGTAGTAGGTACCATCTCTGTCACCACCTTTCCGCAGATAATGGCCTTTGCCTCGGCTCCTGCCGGTGGCGATGTAGCCAGCTGGCTTGTTGCCATGGAAATAGTATATGCCATTCTGTCATTGATTAGCTTGGCGGCATTGGTTCTACTTACTGGCACCGGACTGGCAGTGCTTAGCCAGCATGCCGGGCAAGGCGCCATTAGTCAGCCTACCCGAATATTTGCCTTCGACCGCACCATCATTTGGCGAACTATAAAAGCAGCTGTCATGTTGGTAGTGATTGAAATAATTGTCTGCATCTGCCTGTCTCTGCTGATGGTGGCACTTATGATGCTGATGGGGCGTGGTGCAGGCTTAGGCCTTGCCATGGTGATATTCCTGATAGTATTAATACTGCTCCTGCCGATAGAATATGTTTTGATAAAGTATGTCATCAGCCGGAGCGGAAGTCTTCTCCGCCATCTGTCGGATGGCTATCCGCGCGGCCTGCGCCACTTAGGGCTGATATTCCTCGTGATGCTGGTTACAGAGATACTGGTGATGCTGGTAATGCTGGTGATAGGACTGCCGGCCTTTATCCTGGCTTCTGCCAACATAATGGCTTACGGAGGAACACTCATGGGCGACCCCCTCGGCATGCCGGGATACATATTGGCCCTGACGGCGGTTACCATGTTCATTTCTGGATTCATACAGGCCTACGTGTTTCTTATGGCTCTCTTCCCTGCCTACTATATGTATGGTTCTATTGAGCAGCAGGAGACAGAGCGCATAGAGGCCATACGAGCCATCGGCAAGCAGCAGTAGAGCCGCACAAGATAAAACAAAGACTTCATTGATTACGGATAAACAGCTCACATACAATGCAAAGAATACTTTTCATCGACCGTGATGGAACGATAATTGAGGAGCCTGCCGACGAACAGATAGACTCTTTCGAGAAGCTTGTGTTCACCCCAGGCGCCATTCGCAATCTGGCGTTCATACGCCAGAAACTTGACTTCCGTTTCGTCATGGTGAGCAATCAGGACGGACTGGGCACAGACTCCTTTCCTGAGGAGACCTTCTGGCCGGTACACAACCTGATACTGAGGACGCTTGAGGGAGAGGGCATCACTTTCGACGAGCAGCTCATCGACCGTCACTTCCCCGACGACAATGCTCCCACACGAAAGCCAGGCACGGGCATGGTGGAGAAATACATGAACAATGCAGACTACGACTTGGAGAATTCATACGTCATCGGCGACCGAGAGACTGATGCACAGTTTGCCAGAAACATAGGATGCAAGGCATTGATTCTTGGACGCGACGGCATGACATGGGACAAGATTGCTGAGCTGCTCTTTGCCGGAGAGCGAACGGCTGAGGTAAGGCGTACGACAAAAGAGACGGATATATATATTAAGGTGAACCTCGACGGCACTGGAGCCTGCGACATCTCGACAGGACTTGGATTCTTCGACCACATGCTTGAACAGATAGGTAAGCATGGAGGCATGGACCTGACCATACGCACCAAGGGTGACTTGCATGTAGATGAGCACCACACCATTGAGGACACGGCAATAGCCCTGGGAGAGTGCCTGTACGAGGCATTGGGCTCGAAGCGGGGAATAGAGCGCTACGGATATTCGTTGCCTATGGACGACTGCCTGTGCTCTGTCTGTCTCGACTTTGGAGGACGGCCTTGGCTGGTGTGGGATGCAGAGTTCCGTCGCGAGCGCGTCGGTGAAATGCCAACAGAGATGTTCCTGCACTTCTTCAAGAGCTTGAGCGATGCAGCGCGCATGAACCTGAACATACGCGCCGAGGGGCAGAATGAACACCACAAGATTGAGGGGATATTCAAAGCGTTGGCGCGCTCACTGAAAATGGCCGTGCGCCGCGATATATACCACTACACACTGCCGTCGACAAAAGGCACGCTTTGAACCTTCCCACCCTTGGGGTGGGGTGGGGGCCTTATTTGTTTGCTTTGTTGCGATAGATGAAGATGCCGATGACAACCAGTATCACCACGGCACCAATCTCAAGCCATTGCATATTCATATATATAGGTATTAGGGTTTTCGTAAAGCAGGAATGTACTTCTAAGCCGGGATAAGGAATTGTATGACCTCCTTCTCGATGTCAACGCGGAATGGACCTACAGGAGTCTTCATCAGTCGTCCGTCGATACCTACCAGCGCCTTCTTTGCCTCGTCGACGAAAACCTCGCTTGTGCGGAATGGATGCACGCTGCGGTGGTTGAGGAACCGGCCGGATATTAGCAGCCACAAGCCCTCTATCAGTTGTACCACTTCGGGGTGATAGACCACGGACACGTCAAGCATGCCGTTGTACGGTACGGCATTTGGTGTCTGCCCGTAGCCGGGGCCAGAGCCGATACATACCGTCATCACCTTTCTCTCTATGGTTTCGGTGTTTATGCGCAGTTTCATCTTGTACTCCATGCGGTGGAACAGCATGACGAAGAGCGACGAGAGGAACGAAAGCGTGCGGCTGCCGAAGAGGCGGCGCGTCTGACGGCGCAGGTTCATTATGTCTGCCGTCATGCCGATGTTCACGCAGTTGAGGAAGTAGCGGTGGCACTTCTCACCTTTCTTGTTGGTATAGCGTATGCAGCCGAGGTCAATCTTTCTCAGGCGGCGCTTGGCAAGCCATTCCACCGTCTGCTCCACGTCGTTCTCGTCGAAATCCCAGAAGCGGGCAAAGTCGTTCATGACACCGTTGGGGACCACTCCAAGCGCAATCTCGTCGCGAACAGTCTTTTCCTCCTTCATCAGGCAGTTTACGGCATCGTTCAGAGCCGAGTCGCCACCAACTATGATGATGGTCTTGTAGCCGTTGTTTATGAGCATGGTCATGAGGCGCTCCACGCTGTCGCTGGTCTCGCTCTGAACCATGTCGTACACCACGCCCTTGTCGTCAAGCACTTGCTGTATTCTCTCCCATCGCTTGCGATTGTTGGTTACTCCGTTCTTGGGGCAGTACAGTATGCCCCACCGTGTAGTTTCTACTGCCATAGTATCGTTTCCGTTGTTTGTGCTTTATGCGCGGGACAGCAAATGTTCCCGCAAATATGCTGCAAAGTTACGAAAAAGTGGAGAACAACACAAAAGAATTGAGCCTTTTTTTTGCCAAGATGCAGTAACTTTGTGCACAAGATGCACAGAGTAGTGGAAAAAGGTTGGCAAGAAACTGTTACATGAGAGAGAGGCCAATAGTGCGGAGCGCACTCTCGGCGAGCCGTTTGTAGACAAGGCCGAGCTGCGAGAAGCGTGTCAAGCTGTTCATGGCAGCCTTGCTTACATATACGGGATCCTGCTGTATGGCGGCAAGGGCCTGGTCGATGAACTCGTTAATGCCGCGCTCATTAGGCTCACGGCCGTCCATGAACAAGCGAGAAAGAATGTTGAAGCCACAGAGCTGATAGAGAGGGCGGTCGGTGGCTATCCACTTGTAGGCCTTCTCGGCAGCGCAGGGCAGGTACTGGAAGACATTCATCGCAGTCTGTTCTGCCACCTCAATGCTCTCGGTCTGCTCCATCCACAGGTCGGCCACCTCTGCCAGCATCTCGCCCTTGGGCATGAGCATGGTGGCAAGAATCTTGCACTCGCGGATGTTTTCTTTCCACAGCTCAATGGCGAGCCGGTAGTCTGGGCCGATTTCTGTAGCCATCTCCTGCAGGCGAGGAAGGGTGACACCCCAGTTGAGGTGGTAGTCAAGGCCTTTCTGTCGCATGGACTGTGCTATCGCTCCGTCCATCACCGTGCGGAACGACAGCTTGATTTCCTTTATCCTAATATTTATGTCTTTATCCATGCAGAAACTCTTAAATCTCGAATCTGGGATTCTTTTATATTAACGTGCCGTATTCAGAGCTGTAGCGCAGCATTTGGTGGGCATAGCTCTCAGAGTAATTCAGCTGAATGTCGATAATGTTGCCGTCGGCATCGGTTACTGGCAGCATCTGGGGGTTGATGAACCCCTTGTATGGAGCCAGGTTTAAGCGTTCGTAGCGCTGAAGCACCTCGGCGTGCAGGTCAGGGTCTATGTTGACGGCGTATTGTTCCACCAGCAGCCTGACAGCATTGTAGTCACCCTCGCTCTTTATGCGCTGCACCTCTGCCAGCAGCTCGGCAATGAGCTGTCGCAGGCGCTGGTAGTCGGTTATCTCTAAGTATGTCTTGCCTTGTCTTCTGACTAGAGCAAGTGTCCCCTCTCCGTGCTGATGGCACCAGTGAGCTATGAGGGCGCGGTTGCGCATGTGGGCCTCTTCTATCTTGTGTCCGGGCTTTATGCGTATGAGCTGGGTGATGAGGCCGTTCATCATGTAGGTGTAGTACTGGGCCTTGTATGCCTCTCCGTCGGGCAGCAGACCGAGCTGCAGCAGTTTCTCGTCGGCAATGTAGTAAAGTGCGAAGAGATCGGCACGAGCTTCTTCGATGGTGTTGCCATAGGCTTTCAGTACATCGGGGTCAACGCCAGGAAGCATCTGTCCGCTTCCGTGTCCGAGACATTCGTGCAGGTCTGTGTGTAGATCCTCGCACGGGTCTCCATAGCGTTCTATGAGCTGCAGTGTCGCGTTGTCAACCACGAACTCCTGGTTGAAACCATTGCCGTGTGAGGCTCGGTTGTATGCCTCTGTAATGTTGCTGATGGTAATGCTCTTCGAACCATGCTCGGCGCGGATCCATTCGGCGTTTGGCAGGTTGATGCCTATGGCTGTTGAAGGGTACTCGTCGCCGCCAAGCATGGCAGCGCAGATGACGTTGGCGGTGACGCCCTTGACAACGGGCTTGCGGAAGCGTGGGTCAATGGGGGAATTGTCCTCAAACCACTGAGCGTTGCTACTAATGGTCTGCGTGCGCTTTGTAGCCTTCTCGTCGCGGTATTCTACGATTCCCTCCCATGACCCTTTGAGTCCGAGCGGGTCGCCGTAGACCTCGATGAAGCCGTTAACGAAGTCGATGGTGGTTTCATGCTCTCCCACCCATGCTATGCAGTATTTGTTGAACGTCTGCAGGTCGCCCGTGAGATAGTAGCTTATCAGCAATTCGATTACTTCGCGTTGCCGGTTGTTCTCGGCTACCTCGCATGCCTTTTTGAGCCAATAGACAATGTGGCTGATGGCATTGCCATAGCGCCCGCTGGCAGTCCACGGCGTTTCCTCTATGCTTCCGTCGTCATGCTTGACCAGTGTTGTGTTAAGTCCGAATGACGGTGGCTGCTGCCTGTTGCCCCATTCCGCTTTCTTTCTGGCATAGAAGTCTTCTGCTTCACGCTGGCTCACGCCCTGATAGAAGTTACAGGCAGAGGTGAGCAGCAGGTCGTCGCCGTCGGCCTTGTTAACGCGTTTGGGCAGCACCTGCGGGTCGAAGATTATGGGTATCAGCTCGTCGCACAGTTGTTCACGTGTCTCGCCGGAGCGTAGAGGCAGCCGCGTCTCGTCTGTCTTCAAGATGGATTGGCGCAGGTAGTCGGCACTGAACTCAGGCACGAACTTCTCGCATCCGTAGTGGTGGTGTATGCCGTTGGAGAACCATAGTCGCTTGAGGTAAATCTCAAGAGCGATGAAGTCGGGAGTGTCGTGAGGAATAAGCATATTGGTATATACAGCCTCAAACATCTTTCTCAGTCGGAGGTTGTATCTACCAAATTGGTCGAAGGTAATGTCTCTGCCATAGAGTGTTGCCTTCGAGAGGTAATAAATTAGTGTTTTGTGTTGTAGAGACAGGCTTTCAAAACCATTGAGCCTGTAACGGAGCAATTGCAGGTCGGCAAATCGCTCGTCCTTGTAGTGTACTTCTGGGTTCATGGAAGATTAATCCAACTTGCGCGACTTCTTGACCGGTTTTGTTGGGGCCGCTTTCATGTGTTGCAGCCGGTAGTCGCGAGGTGTCATGTTCATGATTTTGTAGAAGGATGCATAGAAAGACTGCCTGTTGGCAAATCCCACCATGTCGCTAACTTCCTCCATGCGCAGGTTTTGGTAGCGCTTGTCCACGAGTATGTCCATAGCCTCCTCAATGCGGAACTTGTTGATGAAGGTAGTGTAGTTGGTGTGGAACTTAACGTTGACCACTGCCGAGATGTAGCGGGTGTTAGTACCCAGGTCTTCGGCAAGCCTCTTGGCAGAGTAGTCTTTGTCCTTGTACTTTTTTTGCATCACGATGATTTCCAGAATACGCTCTTTCATCTCATCCATCACCTTCGGGTTTACCAAAGTGCGATAGACGGCCTCTTTTTCTTTTTTCTCTGTAATGTTGTACTTAGCCATAAGCGTATGATAGAATTCTTTTCCTATTGCAATTCAATTGCAAATATAGCAAATAAAACTGACATTTGAGACATTTTTATTCTAAAAAAATCTTAACTAACCGTTATTTTAAAGAAAATTGTTTGCAAAATGTCACTTTTTCCTAAAAAGAGCCGTTTTTCTTGCCTTATTTCAGTTTTTTTTCGTACCTTTGCAAAGCAAAATTCAACAACGATGGCAAAAAAGAAAGTTTTATTCATCAATCAGGAGATAACGCCCTACGTTCCAGAATCATATCTTGCCATGATGGGCAAGAACCTTCCACAAGTCATGCAGGAAATAGGCCATGAGATACGTACGTTCATGCCCAAATGGGGTAACATCAACGAGCGCCGTGGCCAGTTGCACGAGGTGATACGCCTCTCGGGTATGAATCTGATCATTGACGACACCGACCATCCATTGATTATAAAGGTGGCATCCATTCAGTCGACAAAGATACAGGTTTACTTCATAGACAATGACGACTACTTCACCAAGAGGCTGATGACTGTTGACGAGAATGGAAAAGACTATACCGATAACGGCGAGAGAGCAATATTCTTTGCAAGAGGCGTACTCGAGACGGTGAAGAAGCTGCGCTGGACTCCTGACATCATACACTGTCAGGGATGGATGAGCGCTGTGGTTCCACTATATCTGAAAACGGCATACAGCGAGGAACCGTCGTTTGCCAGTGCCAAGGTGGTGACTTCGCTCTTCAACAAGAGTTTCAGTACAAACCTGAACACTAACTTCAAAAAGTGCGTGGAGTTCCGCGAGACCAAGTCTGACATGCTGAAGGACTACGACGACAACTTCGGTTTTGAAGAGTTGGGGAAGTTGGCCATTGACTACAGCGACGGCGTGATAAAGGCCCATCCTGACGTCAGTGAAGACCTCATGGAATATGCCAAGGCGAAAGGTGTTCCTGTGCTTGACTATCACGAGGACTTCGCCACATATTACGAGGATTTCTATCAGAAAATTTGCCCTGAAGACTAAGAAAGTATTTAGTTAGCTTGAAGATGAAAGCAAAACACATAGCAGTGATTGCACTTATTGCAATCGCGACCGCTTGTAGTGACGACACACTCAATATAGGAAACACGCTGATTGCAGAGAACGACAAGCTTGAAGTGACTGCAGCAACATACAATGCGCAGAGCCGTACCATTATTGCGGACTCCGTATTGTCGAGAAGCAACATCTGCTACTTCGGGCGCATAATCGACCCGGAGACGGACGCTGCGGTGACGAGCGAGTTCATGACGCAGTTCCACATCCTGGAGACAATCCAACTCTATTCCGACGACAAGATTATAAGCCGAGAGGACGGCATGGCCGTGGCCGACTCGTGCCGTATAGAACTGTACTTCAACAATCCGTCTACGGCCTGCGACACGTTGGCACCGATGAAGCTTAGAGTCTATGAACTAAGCAAGCCAATGGATGAAGCGGAGGTTTATTACTCAAACTACGACCCCATAGAGCGTGGCTATATACGCACAGGAGGCCTAACCACCGACAAAATGTTTTCGTACTCCGACCAGACCATTGTCGGTGAGAGAAAATCGTCGGCAAGCGATTACTCATACTCCAACTACATATATATACCGCTCAACATGCCGTACACCGACCGTGAGGGGGTGACCTACAAGAATTACGGCACATACATAATTCAGCAGTATCAGCGCCACCCTGAGTACTTCAAGAACGCATACCAGTTCATCCACAACGTATGTCCGGGATTCTACTTCCAGATTCTCGACGGCTACGGTTTCTATACTCAGGTGCCTGACATGGCTTTGCGCTTCTATTACACTGTCAACAACAATGACTCTGTATTTGCCACCAATATTGCCTTGGCCGGAACGGAGGAGGTGTTGCAGACCACCAAGATTGCCAACGACAACGAGGCTATCAGGCAGTTGGCTGCCGACAACAGTTGCACTTACATAAAGTCGCCTGCCGGACTGTTTACTGAAGTCACTATGCCTGTAGATGAGATCAAGGCCGGCCATGAGAATGACTCGCTGCTTGCAGCGAAAGTGTCGTTCATGCGCATCAATAACAAAGAGCAGAGCAAGTATTCACTCGGTGTGCCAACGAATCTGCTTCTTCTGCCCAAGGACAGCCTCTATTCCTTCTTTGAGCACAAGAGCCTGAACGACAACAAGACAACATTCTATACTACATTCTCCAGCTCGGCCAACGCTTACACCTTTAATAATATATCCAGTCTGATAACTGCCATGTACAACCGCCGCCGTCAAGGCATGCAGGCAGACTCGCGATGGGAAGAGAACCATCCTGACTGGAATAAGGTTGTGCTGGTGCCAGTGACACTCACTACTGTAGCCATCAACTCGTCGACTCTGACCACCGACTTGGCTCACGACATGAGCATCACAAGTACAAAGTTGGCCGGAGGCAGCAACAATGCAAATTCACCGATTGAGATAAGCGTGGTGTACGGACAGTTCAAGAAATAATCCTTATGGCAGACGGATTTCTGGAGAGTCATCAGCAGGCATACGAGGCACGTAAGGAGGCTTACCTTCGTAAACGCAAGCTTAACCGTGGACGGAGTCTTTACATTGAACGTCCTGAAGACGAGGCTCTTTAGCCTGTGGTGAGGCTGCTGTTTCATTTAATCATGTCAAGCACATTCGGAAGCCAAAGAGCAAAGAGATATGGAAGTAGTCTACGAGGACAACCACATAATTGTTGTAGCCAAGCGGAGTGGTGAGATTGTACAAGGCGACAAAACAGGCGACATACCGCTCTCCGACGTGGTTAAGTCTTACATCAAAGAAAAATACTCGAAGCCGGGAGAGGTGTTCCTCGGAGTTGTACACAGGTTAGACCGCCCTGTTAGCGGGCTGGTGGTTTTCGCACGCACGTCAAAAGCCCTTGCACGCCTTAACCGAATGTTCGTCGAGGGAGAGGTTCACAAAACCTACTGGGCTGTAGTAGAGAGAAATGAAACTGAAGATGCACTTCTTTCCCATGACATTGATAATGATGGCTACCATACACTTACTCACTATTTGGTGCGCAACGAAAAGCAGAACAAGTCGTATGCCTACGATACAGAAAAACCCCACTCGAAGAAAGCCGTACTCCGCTATCGTTTACTGGCACATTCCGAGCGCTATTCTCTTGTTGAGGTACAGCTTGTGACCGGCCGCCATCACCAGATACGATGCCAGCTGGCCAAGGAGGGTTTCCACATCAAGGGCGACTTGAAGTACGGTGCCCGGCGCTCCAACCCTGACGGCAGCATTTCCCTTTTGGCGCGCAGGGTGGATTTTGTCCATCCAGTGTCAAAACAAGACATCAGCCTCGAAGCACCACTGCCCGAAGCTGAGCCGTGGCCCTCGCTTGCCGTTGCAATACATGCCCATACAATGGACCATTCACAAAACCCGAACAATGAGAAAGGCAATATATTATGCTGAAACATCTGTACATAAAGAACTTTACTCTAATAGATACCCTCGACCTTGAGCTTAACCCTGGATTCTCCGTCATTACCGGCGAGACGGGAGCCGGCAAGAGCATCATCCTTGGAGCCATTGGCCTGTTGCTTGGACAGCGCGCTGACTCGAAGACCATCAAGCAGGGAGCAGAAAAGTGCGTGATAGAGGCCGAGTTCGACCTTAGCCGCTACGGACTCGCTGACTTCTTCAGCCTGAACGATATCGACTACGATGAAGGCACATGCATCGTGCGCCGTGAGCTTACATCCGCCGGCAAGAGCCGTGCCTTCGTCAACGACACTCCTGTGCCACTTACGCTTCTTAAGGAGTTGGGCGAGCAGCTCGTCGACATACACTCCCAGCACCAGAACCTGCTGCTGCAGACCCACGACTTCCAGCTAAATGTTATAGATGTGATGGGAGAAAACACCTCGTTGCTCGCCGACTACCATCAGGCTTACATCCAGTATCAGAAGGCCGTTGAAGACCTTGAGGCCATGGAACGTAGCATAGAACAGAGCAGCCAGCAGGCCGACTTCCTTCGTTTCCAGGTTGAGGAGCTGACAGCTGCCGCACTCACCGACGGCGAGCAGGAGGAGCTGGAGCAGCGCAGCGATACCATGACCCATGCCGAAGACATCAAGAGCGCCCTTTTCGAGGCAGACCGCTTGCTCTCGGATGACGAGAGGGGAGCTGTTGGTAGTCTGAGAACGGCTGAAAGTGCACTTGCTGCCATTTCCCGCGTCCTTCCCGGAGCTGCAGAGCTGGCAGAGCGCCTGTCGTCATGCTATATAGAGCTTAAGGATGTGGCAGAGGAAGTGAGCCGCCGACAGGCCGACATTGATTTCGACCCTGCTGAGCTTGATACCGTTAACAACCGTCTGGACCGTATCTACGAGTTGCAGAAGAAATACCATACTGATACCATCGCTGGGCTGTTGGAGCAGTTTGACATGATGAAACAGCGGCTCAACGCCATCGACAATAGCGACGAGGCTTTGGAGGGACTGAAGCAGCAGGTGGACAATCGTAGAAAGATGTGCAAGGATTTGGCCGCAAAGCTGACGAAGCGCCGTAAGCAGGCCTCCACTCTTGTGGAGAATGAGATGCGTCAGATGCTTGTGCCATTGGGCATGCCCAACGTGCGCTTCCAGGTGAGCCTTACTGCAACCGATCTCACGCGGACAGGTACCGACAAGGTTGCATTCCTCTTCTCCGCAAACACCTCCACGGCATTGCAACCTGTGAGCCAGGTGGCATCAGGCGGCGAGATTGCGCGAGTGATGCTATCGCTTAAGGCCATGATTAGCCGTGCCGTGAAGTTGCCGACAATAATCTTCGACGAGATTGACACAGGTGTCAGCGGACAGACTGCAGAGAAAATGGCACTGATAATGCAGGACATGGGCAAGGCTGAGCGACAGGTCATCAGCATTACACATTTGCCGCAGATAGCAGCCTTGGGTACAACACACTATAAGGTGTACAAGGAAGAGTCGGTGCATGGCACCGTCAGCCGTATGAGGCAGCTTTCCGCCGAAGAGCGCATCATTGAGATAGCACAAATGCTGAGCGGCAGCAACATCACCGGGGCGGCAATGGAAAACGCCCGGCAGCTGTTGAAAATGGGAAACTAAGATGTTTTATTATACAACGAATCACTGAAGAGATAGACTATGTGGATGACAGATAACTACACTGATGGAAAGAAGCAACAAATAAGCGTTACTACAGGCATGCACCGTAGCCGTGCAAAGCTAATGTCCCGTTTGTTCATTATCGTAATCTCTCTGTTTGTATTCCAGCAAGCAAAGGCACAGACACCGTCGTGGGCCAAGAAGGCAACGAAGAGCGTGTTCACTTTGAAGACGTTTGCCAAGGATGGTACACTTATTGGCAGCAGCACGGGATTCTTTGTCACCGATGACGGAGAGGCAGTAAGCTGCTTCACACCCTTCCGCGGAGCTTCACGTGCCGTGGTCATCGACTCTCAGGACAAAGAGATGGAAGTGACTTATATGCTTGGCGCAAACGACACCTACGATGTGGCTAAGTTCCGTGTAGACACCAAGAAGAGCCAGCCCCTGGCAATTGCAGGCAATGCAGCTGAGGGCGACCACCTGTGGATGCTGCCTTATCGCGAGGTGAAGAATTGTCCGGAAGCAACAGTGCGCAGGGCCGAGACCTTCAGGGATGACTATGCCTACTACACTTTGTCGGCTGCCATGCCTAACGCCGAATCTGTTGGTTGCCCGCTGATGACTGCCAACGGCGATGTGGCAGGCCTCATGCAGCAGCCGGCAGGCATGCGGGACACCTTAACCTACGCGGTGTCAGCCGCTTTCGCCGCTTCATTGAAGCTTAACGGCTTGAGCATAAACGATGCAACACTCAAGTCTACCGACATACCCAAAGACCTTCCCGACGATCTGGAACAGGCAAACCTCACTCTCTATCTTGCCTCTGCCTCTATGGACTCGCTGAGCTATGACAACCTCATTGAAACATTCCTCAGAAAGTTCCCCGCAGCTCCCGACGGCTACTACTACCGTGCCCAGCGCTCGTTGGTTGCCAACAACTTTGCTGCTGCAGCCCGAGACATGGAGACTGCCATCGACAAGTCGTCGAAGAAAGACGAGACTCATTTCAACTACGCTCAGATGATATATCAGAAGGAACTGTACAAAAGCGATATTCCGTATGAGCCTTGGTCGCTCGACAAGGCCTTTAGCGAGGCTGGCGAGGCTTGTCGTATCAACGAACAGCCAATCTACCGTCAGCTGCAGGCTCAGATACTCTTCGCACAGAAGAAATATTCCGACGCCATCCAGATTTATAACACCCTTGTCGGCGGAGAGCTGCGCAGTGCGCAACTGTTCTTTGAGGCTTCACGGTGCCATGAGATGCTGCGTGACACTACGGCCCAGTTGGCAATGCTCGACAGTGCCGTGGCCACTTTCAGCCGTCCATACCTGAAGGAGGCTGCACCTTATTTATATATGCGCGCGCAAGCGAGGCTCAATGCCGGGCGCTTCCGCGATGCTGTCAACGACATGAACGACTATGAGACACTCATGCCCTCAGGACTTACCGACCGATTCTACTATATACGCTTCCAGGCAGAGGTTGGCGGGCGCCTTTTCCAGCAGGCGCTCAACGACATTGACCGTGCTGTCAACCTCAGACCCGACTATGACCTCTACTATGCCGAGAAAGCGTCGTTACAGGTAAGGGTGGGACTCTACGACGATGCCATTGTCACTTCTAAGGAGTGCATCCGCCAGGCTCCTGACTACAGCGACGGCTATCTCTTCCTCGGACTTGCGCAGTGTGCCAAGGGGCAGAAGGCTGAGGGCATTGCCAATCTCAAGAAAGCCAAGGAACTTGGCGACGAACAGGCCGACGCACTCATTGAAAAGTACTCCAAGTAGCCAAAACACAGCTTTTTACCGGCTTGAAGTGTGAAATAAAGCAAAACGCAGAAATAATTATTGCACAAATATCTGCTGTTTGAGCATTTTTAACTACCTTTGCACATCGAAAAAGTAACGTGTGTTATGGATTGGCTAATAGAATTGTTCACAACGACTGATTCTGTTGCACACATAGCGCTGCTCTACGCTGTGGTTATTGCAATAGGTGTGTATTTGGGTAAGATCAAGGTTTTCGGCATCTCGTTAGGCGTGACCTTTGTGCTGTTTGCCGGCATCGTGGCAGGGCATATAGGGTTTTCTGCTCCCACGAATATCCTTACCTTTGTGCAGGACTTTGGACTCATACTGTTCGTCTTCATGATTGGACTGCAGGTGGGACCAGGTTTCTTCGAGAGCTTCGGCACGGCAGGCATCAAGCTCAACGGCCTTGCTGCCACCGCCATAGCTCTCAACATCGCAGTGATGTTCGCCTGCTACTTTGTCTTTTTCAACACCGACGACAAAACCACCCTGCCCATGATGGTTGGCACGCTCTATGGTGCCGTTACCAACACTCCCGGTCTTGGTGCTGCCAACGAGGCGTTGGGCACCGTCTTCGGCAGCAGTGCTCCGCCAATAGCCTCAGCCTACGCCTGCGCCTATCCCCTCGGTGTGCTCGGCATTATCGGTGCCACAGTGCTTGTGCGCTATCTCTGTCGCATAAAACTTGAGAAAGAAGAGGAACAGCTACAGGCCCAGGAGAGCGGCAACGTGGCCAAGAAACCCTATAAGATGCACCTTGAGGTAACCAACCAGTATCTGGAGGGCAAGACCCTGCTACAGGTGCACGACTTCCTCAACCGTGACTTTGTCGTTTCCCGCCTTGTTCACAACGGTGAGCTGTCTATCCCCAACCGCGACACCCTGTTCCACCTCGGCGACCAGATGCTCATCGTATGTGCTGAGGCCGACCAGGAGGCCATCATGGCATTCATCGGCCCGAAGCTCGACATCGACTTCGAGCAGCAGGACCAGCCACTTGTGTCGAAGCGAATACTTGTCACCAACCCTGCCATCAACGGCAAGACCCTGGCATCGATGCACTTCTCAAGCGTTCATGGCGTCAACGTCACCCGCCTCACTCGCCACGGCATGGATCTCTTTGCCTCTGCCTCGCTGCCCCTGCAGGTGGGCGACCGCATCATGGTGGTGGGTCCCGAGGATGCCGTAGACCGTGTGGCAACGAAGATGGGTAACAGCGTGCGCCGCCTTAACGCACCCAATATAGCTACAATCTTTGTAGGCATCTTCCTCGGACTCATCTTCGGCTCACTGCCAATAGCCATTCCCGGCATGCCCGTCCCGCTTAAGCTCGGACTTGCAGGAGGCCCCCTCATCATAGCCATATTGATAGGCCGCTACGGCTACAAGATAAAGCTGGTGACCTACACCTCGACTTCGGCAAACATGATGCTGCGCGAGATAGGGCTTGTGCTCTTCCTTGCATCGGTAGGCATAAAGGCCGGAGCTACATTCTTGCAAACAGTGGTGCAGGGCGACGGCCTGTTATACGTGTTGACAGGCTTCCTCATCACCATCATCCCCATTCTCATTGTAGGCCCTATAGCCCGTCTGCGCTTCAGGTTCAACTATTTTACCATAGCCGGCATGCTGGCAGGTACATACACCGACCCGCCAGCCTTGGCTTACGCCAACAGCATCTGTTCAAAGGACGCTCCCGCCATAGGCTACTCCACAGTCTATCCGCTGGCCATGTTCCTAAGAATATTAACGGCACAGCTCGTAGTACTCTTCTTCTGTGGCTGACATTCACTTGCCCCATGAAACCCATTAGCCCCATTATCCCCATCAGACCCATAATAAATAATAATACACAAACATGAAGAAATTCGGATTACTTTGCGGCGTGCTGCTGCTGTCAAGTGCCTCGACGGTGTTAGGCCAAGGAGCTAAGAACATCGTCATCAACGAGGTGCTCACCAACAACACGTCCAGCATTCAGGACGAATTTGGCGAGCGCGAAGCGTGGATAGAGCTGGAGAACACCTCGTTCACCACCTATAACATCCGCGGAATGTATCTTACCACCGACCGCAGCGTGCTTGACCAGCAGATGAGCGTGCCGGAACGCATCAAGCGTATGAGCATCATTCCCAACGGGGATGCGCGTACCAACATTGGCGGACGGCAGCACGTGGTGTTCTTTGGCAACTCTACCCCAGCCAAGGGCAAGTTGCATCTCTCGCTCAAGGTTCCCATGTCGGAACCGGTATGGATAGCCCTCTACAATGGCAATGCCGTTGAGCTTATCGACTCTGTCACAGTGCCTGCCCTCAGTGCCGACCAGTCATACGCCCGACAGGGAAAGGAATGGGCAGTGAAAGCCGCACACAACGTGACGCCAGGCATTGAGAACTTCATCAAGACCGACGAGACCAAGGACGCCAAGCTGAAACGCGACGACCCCTATGGCTTCGGCATCACACTCTTGGCCATGGGCATTGTCTTCACATGCTTAGCTGTGCTCTTCATCTTCTTCACCCTGTTCGGCATTCTTATGCGCCACATGGAGACCGCCAAGAAGGTGGCCAACACACAGCCCATCAAGCCCATAACCAAGACCGTTGAGAAGACAGCCGAGATTGGCCACAAGACGGGAGTCATACTTCAGGAAGGCCTGAAGACAAAGGGTATCGACCGCGAAGTTTACATGGCCGTCATAGGCATGGCACTCAAACAGTATGAAGACGACGTACACGACGTGGAGTCGGGCGTAATCACCATCAAGCAGAAGTCCAGTAGCTGGAACGACGAATTCCTCCAGATGACACAGTTTCACCAGTAAAACAACAACAATACAATGAACAAATATCAATATAAAGTACAGGGTGTCGACTACGAAGTAGAGATAGAAGAAGTAGAAGGCAACATCGCAAAAGTAAACGTCAACGGCATTCCGTTTGAAGTAGAGCTGCAAAAGCCCATCAACGCCGCCAAGCATCCAACCATGACTCGGCCGAAGGTTGAGACTCCTAAGCCCGCAGCCACCGTAGCCGCTCCGGCGGCTCCTGCAGCACCGGCCCAGCCCGCCGCTCCCGTAGGCGCAGGCACTCCGTTGAAGGCCCCCCTGCCCGGCACCATCACCGACATAAAGGTTCAGGTGGGCCAGCAGGTCAGCGTGGGAGACACCGTTCTCGTGCTTGAGGCCATGAAGATGCAAAACAACATCGAGGCCGAGTACGCTGGCACCGTCACCTCCATCAATGTCAAACCCGGAGAAACCGTCATGGAGGGCGCAGTGCTCCTCACTATCGGATAAATGGTCAAATGAATGAATAAACCGTAAATTGTAAATCGTCAAATCGTAAATTACAAAGATGGATTTAGGACAGTTTATCATACAGAACTTCAATGAGTTCCTTACCTACACGGCGTTTGCCAACGCCACCGTGGGCAATCTCATTATGATAGCCGTTGGAGCCTTCTTCATCTGGCTTGCCATCAAGAAAGACTTCGAACCCCTGCTGCTCGTGCCCATCGGACTGGGCATCATCCTTGGCAACATCCCATTCCGAGCCGACGCTGGACTGGAGATAGGACTCTACGAAGACAACTCTGTGCTCAACATCTTCTACCAAGGCGTTCGCCAAGGCTGGTACCCACCACTCATCTTCCTCGGCATAGGAGCCATGACCGACTTCTCCGCCCTCCTTGCCAATCCTAAGCTCATGCTCATAGGAGCCGCAGCACAGTTCGGCATCTTCGGCGCATACATGGTTGCCTTGGCACTGGGCTTCGAGCCGTCGCAGGCAGCAGGCATAGCCATCATCGGCGGTGCCGACGGCCCCACAGCCATCTTCCTCTCGTCGAAGCTCTCGCCAAACCTCATGGGAGCCATCGCCGTATGCGCATACAGCTACATGGCATTGGTGCCACTCATCCAGCCACCACTCATGCGACTGCTCACCACCCAGAAAGAGCGCACCATCAAGATGAAACCCGCACGCGAGGTGTCGCAGACAGAGCGCATACTCTTCCCCATCATCGGACTGCTGCTCACCACGTTCATCGTGCCCTCAGGCCTGCCGCTGCTCGGCATGCTCTTCTTCGGCAACCTGCTGAAGGAGTCGGGCAAGACCACCCGCTTAGCAAAGACTACCGGAGCCGCCCTCAACGACATTGTTGTCATGCTGCTCGGTCTCACCGTGGGCTGCTCCACGCAGGCATCGGAGTTCCTCACCATGAACACCGTCTTCATCTTCATCATCGGAGCCTTCGCCTTCGCCATAGCCACGGCTTCCGGCGTATGTTTCGTCAAGCTGATGAACCTCTTCCTGCCTAAGGACAAGAAGCTCAACCCGCTGATAGGCAATGCCGGAGTCTCCGCCGTGCCCATGGCCGCCCGCATCTCCAACAACCTCGGCTTAGAGTACGACCGCCACAACTTCCTGCTCATGCACGCCATGGGGCCCAACGTGGCCGGAGTCATAGGCTCGGCCGTAGCCGCCGGAGCCCTGCTCGGATTCCTGTCGTAGGAGGCAAAAATCTAAACCACGATAAAAGACAGAAATTACCATAATTATCGTAATTATCCTACCAGCGGATATGCTAATACGTAGCGCAATTATGATAATTATGGTAATTTCTGTCTTTAAACCCAAATCGGTCGTTAGGCTGAATTACCCCATGTCTTCCATCTGACTATTTGATGAATCCACCCAGCCTACGACGCGGATGCTGACTTCGTAGAGAAGATAGAGTGGGATGGTGACGAGAATAAGCGTCATCAGGTCGGGAGGAGTGATAATTGCGGCCACCAGCATGATGATGATGAACGAATGTTTGCGGTAGCGGGCAAGCATGTCGGAAGTCACGACTCCAAGCTTGCCAAGAAAGAATGCTATGACGGGCAGCTGGAACACCACGCCCATGACCAGTGTTAGCGAGACAAATGTGGTGATATATGAATCGAGCGTGATGTTACTTACTACCTTTGCCGACACGCTATAGGTTCCGAGGAAGCGGAAGGAGATAGGGAACAACACGAAATATGTCATCAGTACGCCAAGCAGGAACAGCCCGTAGATGATTCCTGCCACCTGCACCGAATAGCGTCGCTCGTTATCATAGAGGGCGGGCGAAATGAAGCGGAACAGCTCATATAATATATAAGGTGAAGCCCCAAGTAGTCCCAAATATACCGCCGTCGTGATGTGGGTCATGAACTGGCTCGACAGGTCGGTGGCTATCAGATTTACGTAAAACTCCTCAAAGCGAAAATCTACGCCAACATATTGCATGACAGTTTCTATCCAGCGATATGTGCAAAAGTTCCATTCGCTTGGAGCCAGCAACACTTCCCATGTCGTTTCCTTGAAGCAAAAGACAATCATTGCGATAGCGCCTGCCACCGCAATGATATGGAAAAGCATTCGGCGGAACACCTCAAGGTGTCCGCCAAATTTCAGCAGATTACCATCATTTACAACATCGTTATATTGATGTTGTTGCTCCTGTATCAGCTCTTTTGATGTCTGCTTCTTTTCCTGCTTCTGTTTCTTGTTCTTCTTCGACATTCTCTTCTGGCTCCTCTGGCAACGGTTCGTTCATTCCCTTTTTGAAACTCTGCACACCCTGCCCCAGGCCTTTCATCATCTCGGGCAGTTTCTTTCCGCCAAACAATAGCAAGGCAAGACCGCCAATAAGCAGAAGCTCGGTGGTTCCGATGAATAATAGTTGTGATGCCATACGTTTACTGAGTTACCAAGAATATTTCACAAGTATCAAAGTTGATTTCCCAGTTTCCACCGTAGGCAGACTCCCACTTGTATTTCTCTGCCATACGGTCCCACCAGCCTTGGAACTTCGTACCAGTCTCACCCAAGTCCTTTACCAGTTTCTCATACAACTCGGCATTTTCTGCGGTCAGAATCTTTGCCAGTTCATTCAGTCCGTTGCGACGTTCGAAGAGCGTCTGAATCTCTGTACGCTCCTCTGGTGTCACCTGCCCTACAAGTTTCTTTGTTGTCATAGTGTTATAATTTATAAATTGCTTCTTTGCTCAAAAACCTTTTTCGACCTTTCGCCCTGCCTTTTCATCCTTTCTTTCGACTCTTCTGAGTTCTTTTTCTGTTTTTCGCGCTGCTTGTTCTTAAATTTCCGGTACTCCTCCTTGGAAACATATTTCATACCTTTGCTTTGCTTTTCCCTAAGCCAATTTATCTTTTGTTCCCACAGTCTTATCACTCCACTATAGTCTATGCTAGCATGGCGCATTTCACCAATTTCTTTCTGGAGTCTTGCAATTTCCTTGGCAATTAGGATGTTTCCATCGCCAGACTCTTCATCTTGCATTTCTTCCATTTCTGAATCACCGGCAATCCAGCCTCCCTGGCCATTACGGCCTAGAAGGCCGCTGTTCACGACAGCTTCCGACACATTGCCAATGGCCATCAGAGTGTTGCCAATGCCAATCCATGCTTTGCCACCAAAGCGAATGGAGAGGTTTATCATAGCTATACTCTTGCCACCACCTGCGTAGCTTGTGTAAAATGGGACAGAATAATACAGTCCCAAGCCAATTTTCTTGTAATTCAAGGATATCGCAGGTTCAATGCCAACCCCCAATCCACTTTCTTCAGAAAACATATACGAGAAGTAAGGACCTGCTCCAATCCTTAAGTTGAAATTGGAGTCGCCCAGAGGAATGTCATATGCCAGCCTGGCTGGTATTTCCAAATAGTTGACGTCTGAGAACATCTCATCATCTTTATCCAGAAAGACATTTCTGTACAGATAGCGCAGTCCTGTCTCTAACGTCAGACTTGCATCACCAATATTTAGGGGGATGTCACCACCAAGCATAGCTGACAAATCGACCATCGAGCCATAGCCGTAGTCTGGAAGCCCACTCTGTGGCATTGCTGACGCGTCGAAGCGCCACAGAGCCTTGCGGTTGTGATTGTAGCTTGTGGCATATTGACTGTCATAGTAACGCGAGCTATTCACATTGCTGCTATTACTTCCTCGCGGCTTGCTTGGCTGAGCCAAAGGCTGATCATTATAATGGCGTGCAGGAGCCTTGCTGCTCTCTTCGTTGTGACGAGCGGGCTCTTTCTCCAACAGGGAAGAGCTGACATAACATTTCTTTCCGTTATATGTAATTGTTGCCCACCCATTACTTATTGACGTGACAGTAACAATAGTTCCTATAGTCAGTGATCCCACTATCGACGATTTCGTGGAAGGCTGCATCCTGACATTTGCCTTTTGCACCTTCACCTTGTAGCTGTCTTGTGAAAACATGGCCATTGGGATGAGCGAAAAGATTATTGAAAGCAGACTTTTCAAAACTATCGGTTTCCAGTACATAGTAGTTTCTTCTTGTTAATGTTTTACTCAGAGTGTTTCGTTGCGTCTTTCTTAGGTTTTTCCTTTTCTCTAAAGCACAAGTTCGTGAGCAAGATCGATATTACGAATGCTATGGCGAGAGCAATATATGCTGGCAAACCATCTTTGACGAAGAACTTCTGCAGCATTGTCAGCGGAAGTCCGTCCACTCTAATGTATTCATCTTCATAGTTACCGTCTTCTGTTTTCTTAGAGTAGTGTTTTATATCTCCTCGCCATATAGTCCTTATGTCACTGGCTTCTTTATTGCCAATCATCCTTGCACTGTCATTTTCCACCATGTATAAATCCGTCTCGCCGTCAGCGTTGGGGCTACATTCTGCAATTACTGTACCATCATGCATACTTAGGTGAATAGTATAATAGTGTTCCTCTCCGCCAGTCAGTATTTTCCAAGTGTCTGTGTCCTCTAACAATTTTGGATGAAGGCCGCCAGAGCCGTCCTTTGCCGCATCATATCGCGACATGTCATTTCTCACTACATAGCGGTCTTCCCTGTAGGGTCGATGGTCATGATAAGGCCCCAGCACTTTGTCCTGCCATGCCTCTCCTAATGGAAACAACACTTTCGTTGAGAAAAAAAATGTTAAACCTATCGTCATGCCTATTTTCCATAGTTTCCTTTTTGTTTGACCCATGAGAATAAAAACCACAAAGGCTAAGACAGCAAGGAAACCGATAATGAAAACCAAATATCTACTGTCAAAAGAATCCATAATATCTGTCTATTGAATAAGCAATGTTAATTGTGCAAAACATTCTCTCCGTTGATAGAAAAACTCCACTTCACTTTGTGTTCATCAAGATACTTCTGGGCATCTTCACTGCCGTTCTTTGCAGCTTCCTTGAGCAATGCTTCCCCTTTCTTCTTTTCCTTCTTTATGCCTTCCCTTCCCTCATAATACATCATTCCTAGTCTGTATCGTGCAGAATTGCTTCCCTTTTTGTCGATGGCCTTCAAGTAATAGTCTTCTGCCTTTGAGTAATCCTTTTCAGTTCCACGTCCCGTCTCATACATGAATCCAAGGTTGAAGAAAGCATCTTTTGATCCCAATTCAACAGCTTTGTTCAAATAATACATTGTATGAACATAATCCTCTTTCTCGTTATGATATATTACGGCCAGTTTGTTGCAGGCTGATTCATGACCATTGTCTGCTGCCATTTTATACCAGTAGGCCGCTTGGTCCTTGTCCTCTTTCACACCCTTTCCATTGTTATATTCACCACCTAATTCATATTGGCATTCTGTATGACCGTGTTCTGCCCCCATTCGAGTCCATTTCAGCGATTCCTCGATGTTGTCTTGGTTACTATAGAGAATCCTTAGGTTGTTCATCGCATTAGTGTCGCCTTGATTGGCAGCTTTCACATACCAGTAAACGGCCTTGTCTGTGTTTTGGACGGTTCCGTTTCCATCATGATAGCAAACGCCAACTTTGTTCTGTGACTCAGCATCGCCCATCTCTGCGGCTTTGGTCAGCCATAAAAGATAGTCTTTCAGACTCTTCTCAACCACTTCTCCACGGTAATAGAATCCTGCAACCTTATGGATTGCGGGGATATAGTCTCTCTCTGCTGCCTGAATATAGAGCTGCAAGGCTTTCTCCTTGTTAAGGAAAGCCCCGTTAGTGCCCGTATAGGCATTCTCTGCTTCCTTGCACAACCTGACTGCCACGGAATCTTCTGGCGATGCAGCGACTTTGGTCAAGCAGCCAAGCAATGCCGCTAACATCAATAATCTCTTCATCATTTTACCTTTATTGTATCGTTTTTCTGTTTATGACATTTACATTTGCAAGTGTCACTTTCTTGGGATTGTTTTCTAATAGTACCAGCATTTGACATTGTGCAGGTTCCATAACAATTATGCCCGCATGAACCAGTGCAAGAATTTCTACAGGACTGTCTGCACGCATCTTTACAGCCTTCAATGCAAGAATTATCGCATCCTCCTTTGCAAGATTTACGGCATCCTTTGGGAACTGATTCTGCAATCGTTATGACTGGAACTGACGCAAGGGCAATAACAGGAAGTAATCGCCAAGCTGTTTTGAAAAAATCTCGTCTACTCAATATTTCCATACTCCCACTCCTTTCTTTTATCAAACGGGTCTAAATAGTCTATTTCCTTAATCTCCTTCTCAGGCAAGAATTCACCCAACTCACGCCCTCTTTCCAGGAGGTCGCGTGAAGCGTTTCGCTCCAAATGAGCCAAGACACATTGCTCGTGCGACGGTGTGTTCACCTCCAGGGTCATTTTCTTGTTAAGCCAGACACAACGGCGGCACTGGTAAGCATCGCAATGCCGACAAATCGGAGCGTAGGCCAACTTATACAGCTGCGGATTCTTGATGTCCGGTCCATCAGCCAGTGAGCCAATTGAGGAATCCTGCTCATAGTAGAATGCAGGACAGACATAGAACTTCCCGTCTGGAGCAAGCGTTATACTCTCGCAACCGGCATTACAGTTGTTCATACCGTCGAGCATCATGATGTCTGTGAGAATGTTCAGTTGAGGAGACTTGCCTTCTTTGTAGAGGGTTATCATGTTATCTGAAAGATGCTGAAGGATTTGCTTATATTTGGCAAAATCCTTTTCTCCAAATCTCTCTACATCAGTAAGCACAATATTCAGTCGCACAACTTTCCCCAGCACATTTTTTAGGAAACGGTAGCGGTCAAAGAAATCGTCTTTTGTAGTCCTTAGTGCATAGAGTTTATCGATGTCAAACACACATTGTTCTAACGATTTCCAGTCGTGGAACACGATGACATCAGCATCCTCTTTCAGTTCCCCATCCTCGCACAATGATGATACAATCTTACTATGGTCTATCGTCTCTATCACATCTTTGTACTCTGATGACAATTCGTAGTCGGGAAAGACAAACTGAATCATCAGGTTTTCTTTCATGCCAAACAAAATGCCGTCTCTTAGCATCTGAATGGGAATCAGTCGAGACGTTTTGGCTGTGTTCTCATAATGACAGAACGATATGCTTGTATCATCTAATAATATAATAAGGTATTGCAGCATAATAATTCAGCAGACTAATGGTTTAACTGACTTCTTATTCTTCTCGTATTCTTCACGCTCTCCTTCCAGCTCCAGTTTCCGATATAGCTTGTTCCAATAGTAGTTGTTGGCACGGACGCGAGCCTTGTGCATTTTGCAGATAGCTGTCGAACGTTGATAAATCGTATTTGTATCTGCTGCATCATAGTTTTCACCCTGACACCAAGCGCAACCACTCGCAACTTCACAATCAATACATTCTTGCTTGCTTTGGGTTGTTCGGTCAAGAGTTAAGAACGGACGGAGTTTGTTCTTGTCAATACCGTCATTAACGTTACCAATAACCCATGCATTCTTTTCACGAAGAGAGTATTGGGCAAAGCGGGTGCAAGGATAGAAGTTTCCTGCTGCATCCAAAGCCAGCATCATACCTGCTCCACACCAATTTTGGTTCTCCAAGATACTATCCATCGGCTTGCCGATATACTCAGAAAAGAAGGAGCAACTGTAATTGGAATATAATCCGTTGTCAATTATAGAATCAGCCAATTGCATGAGTTGATCCTCAAACAATAAGTCATCTCCCTCTTTCCACACATCTTCAAAAACACAATTGATGTTTACTTCGTGTATTCCCTGTGAATAAAGATGCAATACGCTTTCCTTGATGTATGGAATATCTGCACTACTGATAGTAACCTTTGTACCACCTTTTGGGAATTGTTCCAACCACAATGGTATGTTACGTACGACATCAACGTATGATCCACGTTCTGAAGAGTCCTTCTCGCTTTGAGGCTTGTAGATTCTGTTTAGGTCGTGCTTTTGTTGCGTTCCGTCAATGGTAATACCAATGCTAAGATGCTGATGATTTTTCTGAATAAAGTTCTGCACCTTGGGGGTGTGATAGTTAATGCCATTGGTAGAGAAAGAAAACCGATAGGAGTTGAACCAGTGATGGCTTAGCCGATACATCTCTGTTTTTATGTAGTCACATATCATATCGATTAAATCAATCTCAAGGAATGGCTCTCCACCAATGAAATCCCATACGACGCTTTCTTCTTCGTACTCATTTTCATGACTAAGAATATAATCAATAGCAAGTTTTGCCACCTCCCAGGACATACGCTCTTTAGAATTCTTGCCTACGAGATAACAATACTTACATGCCAGTTGACAGTCTTTTGTGACAATGAACGTGATGTTCTTTGCCATGCCATTCTTCCATGAGCTATCACCTTGCTTAATCGTTGAATCAATCATTTATCCAAGTGTGAGTATTCTTTTTCATTAAAATAGGATTTGTATAGATTTGCATGTCGCATATTTTGTAAGAACAGTTTGCACCGTTCTTACAAAATACGAGGCAAAGGTAAAAATGGCTATCTGCTACTACCTTTGCATCCACCTTGGCAGGAGGTTTTACATGTTCCTTTACAACGGTCATAGCAGGTATCATTGCAAGACCCCTTACATGTGTGTTGACATGTGCCATAGCAATTACCAGTACAACCACCAGAGCAACCGCCTGAACAGCCTTTAGGACACCCCATCGGTGTATCTGCTGCTTTGATTACATTAGGCATTCCTGCAAGTGCTACTGCTGCAATAATTGGCAGCACTCCCTTTGCGGCCTTCTTGAAGAATTCCCTCCGTGACTGGAGCTCTTCATTCTTTTTTGTTTTCTTCATAACCTTATAATATTAAATTGTAACTATTGAAGGGAGAGAGTATCTCTTCCCCGTTATTTGCTTGGCATAATCATTTGCGGTGATTGCTTTTTTTGTGGAGCCTGGCGTTTGTACACATTGGTATTAACACCGTCTATTGTCTCATTTATTACAGACAAATCATTGGTCACGGATAGTTGCCAGTTGCCATACAAAGCATTATTTAAACCTATAGCAAAATCACTGTTCTCACTTGGTCTTACCTTATAAATCTTGAACCCGTTTTGCTGGCTATGGAATCTCCATACTATACTATTTTTCGCATTTCCATTTGCATCCGACTCGTAACAAATGTTTCCATAAAATGTATAACAACTACTGCGGTCTTGCTTGTGCTTCACACCATTATTATCATAAAACTCATTTGACACATAATAATATGTGTATCTTTGAGCCTTTACTGGGTTAACAATAGCAGATGCCACTAAAAACAGTAATACCAAATAGATTTTGCTCATAGCTTTCAATTTTCTATCCTATGAACTCCCAAATTCAGCGTTAATATTCTGTATCATGCCTGGAAATAAAAAAGACGTGGGAGTTTGTTCCTCCGCGCCTATCCCTATAGTCAGGCTCTCGCATTGCCCCATCGTAAGGATAAGCAACGCAAGCCAGCCCACGCCGAGTGACATTATATAGTTCGGCGTAGACGTAAACTACCATCATATTATGATAGAAACGAATAGCCCGGATATAATACACCCACGCGAACGCTTCGTTGCATTACCGCTGTACGATGATTCAAATTTGCGAGATTTGACTATACAGACAGGTAACGTTCAGAAAACGTCCTTTCCCTTCGGCTGTCCTTACAAATGGTGTTCTCAGCCTCTGGATTCCATAGATATTTATTTAGCCCGCCCTGACTTGTCTTACCTTTACGGACATTTTGCCCTTTCGGTGAGCATGACTGGCTTGGTCGACGGCAAAATTACACAAAAGAAATGAAACGCGCCCTCTTTGAATCCTTAAAAAATCAAAAAACTGGCATAATGGAAGAAAAACGCGCAGAAAGGTTAGTGAATCTCGGGAAAACGCCAATTATTATTTGTAAAAACTGTAAAAAAGGAATAACAGGAAAGTGTAAGCTGAATATAATCAGATTACAGCAGTTTGACGGCATCGCTCAGTTTCATAACTTCCATTCGTGGAAATTGCAGTCCATCCAGTACATCATAATGGTGGTCATCAGTTACGATATATTTGTGCCATGACTAATGAGCATGAAGGTCTTCACATGCAATTCTGTCTAAAGCCTCTTGGTCGAGAACACTCTTATCCCATAGACGGTCGGCTTCCTCGTCAAGCTGCTTCTGGAAGTACTGTGTCAGTACCAGCTGAATCTCCTTTGCGTAATCTTCACTGTTGTTATATGAAAAGAGCTTCAACAAGTGCTTCTGTATAGCATCTTTCAACCACACGGATTTTTCAGAAAAAGGGTGTCAGGGTGACAGAACGCCGATGCACAAAGGGTTTGCACCCTGTTTGAGGGTGACAGAGGGTGACAGGAGGGTGTCAGGATTTGC
Source organism: Prevotella sp. (assembly GCA_017449025.1). Classification (GTDB taxonomy): domain Bacteria; phylum Bacteroidota; class Bacteroidia; order Bacteroidales; family Bacteroidaceae; genus Prevotella. The sequence goes on from JAFSKJ010000101.1 coordinate 47,010, forward strand.
GGGCTATGAGATAGCAGCGGCGCTTTCACTTTACAATCGTAAAGTGGCACTTAATTTCAAAAAAGTGCCACTTTAGCTCCGTAAAGTGCCACTCGGCCTTTGCAAGTCGGCTTTGTATGAATTTTTGCAAGTGTGCGGGTGGGGTCATGCAAGGCTAAACGGGGGAAAAAGTGCTTGCCTGCTGGTTAGCGAGAACAGCGAGGGTGGCTTTTTTACAAAAAAACGGACGGGAATGCCTGTTGCTACAAGAAAAAGTTGTACCTTTGCAACCGTTAAGTGTGTCACCAATCAAAAAACAAGCTAATATGAAGTTCAAAGGAATAACTGCGTTGGTCTTTGTCGCCCTTGCGGCAGTGCAGGCCACGGCTCAGAAGGAGGTGCCTGCTCCACAGAATGTGTATGCACGACAGAGCGTTTCGCTAAATGGCGACTGGAACTATATTGTTGACCCGCAGGAGATGGGCTACTATGACTATCGCATGAAGCCCATGTCGCATGGCTTCTTCTCCAATGCGAAGCCCCGCTGGAAGAGCGACCTTGTGGAGTACGACTTCGACACCTCGCCCACCATCCGCGTGCCTGGCGACTGGAACACTCAGGTGGAACAGCTGTTCCTGTATGAAGGTACGGTGTGGATGAAGCGCGACTTCGACTACACGCCACAGGAGGGTAGGCGTGTGCTGCTATACTTCGGGGCGGTGAACTACGAGGCCATAGTCCATGTGAACGGACAGATGGCAGGCCGCCATGTGGGCGGTTTTACGCCCTTCTGCTACGACGTGACCGACATGGTGCATGAGGGGAAGAACTTCGTTAGCGTGAAGGTGGACAACAAGAGGCATCAGGACAATGTGCCCACCCGCAATTTCGACTGGTGGAACTACGGCGGAATCACCCGCGACGTTATGCTGGTCAGCGTGCCGGAAATCTACATAGATGACTATAGCCTCTCCTTAGCCCCCTCCAAAGGGAAGGGGAACCAGATGGCGTTCTCTGTGAAGCTCAACCATCCTGTTGCAGGGCGAAAGGTGACACTAAGCATTCCTGAACTGAAGATCACCAAGATTGTCGAGACAAACAACGATGGCGAGGCATCAGCACTGATTGCCCCCTCACTCAGAAAGGGGAAGGCTCTACAGCTCTGGTCGCCCGACTCTCCTAAGTTATATAAGGTGGAGATTGCCTGTGGCAATGAGGTGATTAGTGACGAGATAGGCTTCCGTACCATAGAGACACGGGGGCGACAGCTGCTGCTCAACGGCAAGCCCATTTTCCTGCGCGGGGTATGCGTTCATGAAGAGACGGGCTACACCAACCGCCGCTGCAATAGCACCGAGGATGCCGACACGCTGCTGGCTTGGGCCCGCGACTTGGGCTGCAACTTCCTGCGTCTGGCCCACTACCCCCACAACGAGCTGGCTGTGCGCGAGGCCGAGCGTCAGGGATTCCTGCTATGGTCGGAGATACCCGTCTACTGGACCATCTCCTGGACTAATGGCGACACCTACGCCAATGCCGAGCAGCAGCTGAAGGACATGATACGCCGCGACCATAACCGCGCCGCCGTCATCATCTGGTCGATGGCCAATGAGACACCTCACGGCAAGGAACGCGACTCCTTCCTCTCGCGTCTTGCCACTACGGCACGCAGTGAGGACAGCACGCGCCTCATCTCGATGGCTATGGAGATGACAGGAGCCTCCAACTATGTGAACCGTCTGCAAGACAACATGAACAAGTATGTAGATGTGGTAAGTTTCAACCAGTACGTGGGCTGGTATCGCGACGTGAACGATGCTCCGAAGATGACGTGGGAGGTGCCCTACGAGAAGCCCGTCATAGTAAGCGAGTTCGGCGGCGGTGCCAAGGCTGGCTATCACGGCGACAAGGATCAGCGCTGGACGGAGGAGTTCCAGGAGAATCTATACCGTCAGAACCTGCCCATGCTCGACAAGATAGAGGGGCTTGCCGGCACCTGCCCCTGGGTGCTCAAGGACTTCCGTTCGCCTCGCCGTCCGCTGCCCGGCATCCAGGATGGTTTCAACCGCAAGGGCCTTGTTAGCGACCAGGGACAGCGCAAGAAGGCTTTCTATGTCTTACAGGAATGGTATAAAGGAAAATGATTGTCACGCAAAACCAGCGTGCGAAAATGGAATGTCAATGAAAAAAAGAATACTGTGGGCCTTACTTCTGTTAGTCTTTGCAACATGGACTGAAGCCCAGACATATAGTGGGATGCATAAGTACGACGGGGAACATCGGAACGAACTGTCGGGCTACCTGATGGGAGGCAACAATGTGGTGAGCGACGCCTTCTTCGGAGTGGAACTTTCCTATCAGAGGCATCTGTCCGACCGCTGGCACATAGGCGCCGACGCCCAGGCTCAGTGGGGCAAGAAACTCTACAGCGTAGACGTGCAGGGCGGCTACCGGCTGCCGGTTAAGTGGATGGACTTCTATGTGGATGGAAAACTCATGTATAATCGCTACAGTCGCTGGCATACCAACGAGACCATAGGCAACCTCTCGCTGACATGGGAGACTCCTTATTTCCAGTTGCGCATTGGTGAGTCGCTCATCACCATGCAAGTGCTGCATTTCCGCTACACTGAGCCGCTGACCTTTACCTTCGGCACAAGTGTGAACATACGTCCGAGGTGGAATCCGTGGAATATCGGGCTTTTCTTCCGCAACTACGACGACTTCTACTACGAGAACTGGAACATCAACTGGGGCTTGAGCTTCTATGCCAAGCTGACAAAGGATATGCAGCTGTTCGGCCAGTTCAACATCCGTCCTGCTGGCAGCATGAGCCAGTTGGCAAGTAAATACGAGACATCGGGCAAGTTAGGAATAAAATATGTTTGGTAATATGAAAAAGTCTGAATACATCTTACTCATCACCCTTCACCTCTCACTTGTCACTCTTCTCGCCTCCTGTGAGAAGGTGAGTCCCATAGGTGTGCTCGTAGCGGGCACAAGCGTGGAAGACCGTGTGAAGATGTCTAACATCTATTTCCAGAAGCAAAAGGCTGAATTTACCCACTTCTCCGTGGATGCCGATGAATACACATTCCTGGTTGGAGCAGACAGCCACATGACCACTGATGCCGGACGCATGGAAGAGATGTTCCAGATTGGGTTGGACAACAACGACCTGTTGTATGCCCATCTGGGCGACATTGCCGACACCAAGACCGAGTACTATGTGAATCTGGATAATGTAATAAGAAAGTATAAGAAGAAATACGCCCAGAAGTATTATCGTGAAATCTATATTGGCGAAGACGATAATGAATTTCAGTTGAACAGCGACAAATACTATCTCTATGAAGACACCGTTAATATTAAACTATACGATGTCGAGTCGGTGCCGCTGCCGTTCTTCCCTGTGGTTGGCAATCACGACATCACCCATAATGGCTGGGCGCTGTGGTCGAACATCTTCCATTCGTCATTCTATAGTTTCTATGTCAGCGTTGCAACGGAGGGACATAAATCCTATTATGACCATTTCATCTTCCTCGATACGGCCAGTGGCACGCTTGGGCAGGAACAGGTGGACCTGATCGAGGCCGACGTGTTGGATGACAAGATGTTTGAACAATATGGCATCTACAACCGACACACCTTTGTGTTCAGTCACACCAACATCTTCCGCCCATCGTCGTTGCAGTTTGCCTCCACCTTCCCCCGCGAAGAGACGTTCTTCTTGCTTAACCAGTTTGCCGAGTGGAATGCCACTATTGTATTCTGCGGCCACGTGCATAAGTGGGACGAGCAGGAAGTTGGCGGTGTCCGCTACATCACCCTCGACTCCATGAGCGAGCGCAACAGTCCCAAGCCGGGCGACTACCTTGTCCGCATCCACGTCAAGAGAGACGGTACGCTCTCGTGGGAACGGGTTCGCATGAATTATACGGTTAAATAAAAAACAATGATAAAGAATCTTTTCACCTCAATTATTTCCATCCTTGCAGCCACAACGATGTGGGCACAGGACGAGGTTGTTGACTTCACATTACAGAACCTGACGAATGCAGAGAGCGTTGCCAGCATTGAGGGCACTGGGTGCACCGTCGGTTTCACCAATGCCAAGTGGTACGACAACGGTAGCGCCATCCGCGTGTACAACGGCGGTTCGATGACCGTCATTTCAACGAACAATGCCGCCATCGAGAGCATCACGCTGACACTGATGGAGGAGGTGCTCGACATGGCACAGTCGCCCGCCGCAAAGAACGACACGACGCACTTCTGGTACGACGACGTGCAGTTCAAGATTGATAGGTGCGACGGGAAATGCTATTTGTAATCGTATAATCTTACGTGCAGTATCTTCCATTCCCCGCAGGCTATGCGGACGTGGCGGCCTTGATGGTCCTGGTCGCCATTCTGTCGGCGCAGATAGTGCATCTGTCCTTGTCTGTCAACACTCACCTCGTCGACACTGGCTATGCCCTTGCGACTGCCTTGGAATAAGTCGCTTTTCGCCTTGCTGTGGTCGGTGGAATCGCCTGCTGCCACGAATCCGTCTTCGCCAAGCACCTGTTGCTTTTCGTGTGCTTTTTCGTAGGCCGACGCAAACGTCACGACAACGCCTGTTCCCGCCACTATATAATCGTTGTTGGCAAGTTTCAACAGTATGGCACCGCCTTCGGGCCATGTAGAGCCGTCAGTGGCGCGAGGGTCCCAAGGCAGGGTATAGTAGTGGCGGCAGGTGATGACCATATCGTCGTCCGCGATGATTCTTTCCTTGTCTTCTTGGTCAAAGAGAAGCCCCCATGAGGCCCCCTCCCGACCTCCAGCCCCCCAACCCCCTAAAGGGGGAGTGACAGCGCATCCATTAGCTCCCCCTTTAGGGGGCTGGGGGGCTTGGGGGGCTACTTGACGCATGAGGGCGTAGGCTTTCGCCACGCTTTCCGTCTCTTGCGGTGATGCCTGGTCGATGGCGAATGGCGAGAAACCGAGGGCGTTGTGCTCGCCGAAGGCATAGAGAGCGCGGGCTCCGCTGTTCTCGCAGCAACGGCTTTCTGGTATGAAGAGCTGGTTGTTTGGCAGGTCATATTGTGCTGCCCAACCCTTGAAGCCTGTATCGTAGATGTCGGGAGCCAGGCAGAGCAGTTGCGGAGCGCCACAATGCCACAGGTCGATGAGGTGCGCCAACGGCCCTGCTGACGGGTATTGTCCGGGCATCCGGCCACGACTGTTCATAGCCGCATTCACATAGAGAGGCATCTGGGTATAACGGCGGGCAGTCTCGCACAGCCTGCCCACATACTTGGCATAGTTGTAGGCCATGAATATCTCGTCGGTATAAATGTCGTCGCCAAACACTTCGGTCCATGAAGCCCCCTCCCGACCTCCAGCCCCCCAACCCCCTAAAGGGGGAGTGACAGCGCATCCATTAGCTCCCCCTTTAGGGGGCTGGGGGGCTTGGGGGGCTAACCTTTCCTTCATCCACGGGTGCAGGGTCTTCCGGTTCTTCTTCAGATAGCTGATAAGCTCTTGTGGCACACCTTTCTTATATACATCGTTTGCCAAAGGCGAGTGGTCGCGGGCGTCTTCCAGCATGCCAATCTCGTTCTCCACCTGAATCATCGTCACCACGTCGCTGCCTGTCTCGCTGATGTGCCTTACCAGCGCCTCGAACGCCTTGTTGTCTGCCTGAAACACCTGTTCTGAAAAGCAACTGGCTATCTCTAATGGCTTGCCCTGCTTCGTCCTGGCCCGAGGAAATCGCTTGGTGTCCTGTTTGAACCATAGCGGCGCATAGCACGACATGGAGTTCTTCCACGCGCCAAACCACAGGAACACCACCTTCAGCTGCAGGTCGCGTGCCTGGCTCACGGTGCGGTCGATGAGGGTATAGTCGAAGTTTCCTTCCGTGGGCTCCATCAGCTCCCAATAGGCAGGCACCAATACCGTGTTCAGTCCAAGCGCCTTCATGCGTGGCATCACCTCGTCTATATCCTCTACACTTGTGGCAGCCGAGTTGCTCAGCTCACCACCTAAGATTCTCTCCCTTGTCTGAGTCCACCCAGTCAGGGAAATCATCAATGCCGTTATGACAACAGACAGTCTTCTCATGTTCGTTTTCAGCTGTGGCGTTACATCTTAGAACGATATGGCAAACGAGCCGCCGACAGTGATATAGTGCATGTTCTTCGAGCGTTCGAACACTTGAGGGTCGAGCTTCACATCCATCGTCTCAAAGAGTGCACCCAGGTCAGGGGCCGTCACTTTCATAAAGCGCAGGGGGTCGTAAGTCAACTTGAATTTCTTCTTGGAGAAGTCGTAGTCCACGAAGGCCTTCCACAGGAAGTTCGACTTGTGCCTATACGTCAGCGACAATCCCGTGCCGAAGGTGGTGGAATTGTTGCCGCCCAGCGTCAGGTAGTCCCACTCTATGTCATATTTTTCACCATCCCTGAGATTGCTGATAGAAAGGTCCGACAGCTCGCCATTGTCAAACACTATGTGGGTGTCCATATTCTTGGTAGTGCCCTTATAGGCGGCATTGATGTCAAGTTCCTGAGTCATCGTGCGACCCGCGAGAAACTTCGTGCCCAACGAGAAGCGGCGGCTCAGTGGCAGGTTAAGATAGAGGCCGACATTGGCAGAGAACTCCGTCAGGTGGTCGCTCTCCACAGTAATTTCCTCATCGCTGATGATACCGTTCAGGAGTCCGTCGACATGCTCCTCGGTCACGGGCGTCGGCGAGAACATGTTATACCAGTCGTTAATAGTCTGTATGGTCATGTCGCGGTCTTCATGGGCTATGCCTATGAAGTCGCTCCAGCCCTTGGCGGTCATAGCCCTCACGCGCAGGCGTCCGCCTATGCCCACGTATTTGTTGAAGAAGTAGGCACCCTCGGCATCTACCGCCGTGGCTGTATGGAAGTCTATTTTGAGCCTCTCGTCGTCTTCAACATCAAAGTCCAGATCCTCGGAGTTCTTCAAGTTCTCATATCCGAAGTCGAGGCTCTTGGAACCGAAGCTCATGCCCATTGAGATGGCGAAGAACGACGGGTTGTCGCTGAACCCCTGCAAGTCGTTGCGTAGCAGACCACGGCCCTTGAAAAGCACGTCGCCCAGGGCATAGCCCAGCTCTGTCGACATGATACCGATGCCGGCACCAGACAGCACGTCGCTTATCCAGTGGCGGTTGTTAAGAATGCGCATCACACCCGTGGCAGTGGCTACGCCGTAGCCTGCCACGGAAAACCAGGGCGAGCGCGTCAGGCCGTACTCCTTGTGCAGAATGGTGGCACCAACAAACGAGGTGGCGGTGTGGCCTGAGGGCCACGAGTTGGCAGTAGAGCCGTCGGGGCGCATCTCACTGGCTGTGTACTTGATGCCGTTGACAAAGGCGGCCATGATGGCATACGACATCAGCGACGACCCCAACAGGCGACCCCAGTCGCTGCGTCCCTCGTAGCCGCCCAACTTCAATCCAACCGTCATCACAGGGCCAAAGTACTGCGTATAGTCGTCTATGCCTGTCTTGAAGTTAGTAATCAGTCGGGTATTGCTGTGCGGATTCTTATAGTCCTGGCGGAACAAGGCCTTTTCACTCTTGATAATCCATCCGGCAGCGAATACGGGTATGCCCACAAAGCTCAGGTCGTCCATCACCTTATAGGGCTTCACGTTGTCATTTGTGCGCATCCACGTCCAGTTCTTTCCTGCCGACGCGTCAACCCTTTCCTGTGCTACGAAAGCATTGTCACCCTGCCGCAATTCCAGCTCAGGGTGGTAAGAGCCGTTTGTTTCGTATGTCAGTCGAGGCTCCATTGCGGGCGTTGCCAGTTTCATAGCATTGTCAGCCCTTGCCTGTAAACACATTGCAGCCATCATGGCGGCTGCGGCCATCAGTAAACACTTTCTCATTTTTAATATATACATTTTTTAATTCTTCAACAAACCAGCCCCCAGCCCCCCAACCCCCCAACCCCCTAAAGGGGGAGTGACAGCGCATCCATTAGCTCCCCATTTAGGGGGCTGGGGGGCTTGGGGGGGGCTACTTGACGTTGCAAAGGTAGTTCATTTTGAGCGAAACACCAAAGGAAAACTTGTTTTTCTTTCTGTTTGCCTTATATGGGACTTTTCAAACCCATTGTTAACAGGTGTGTCTGAACTCGACGATGCCGAGGCATCAGATAGGGGTAGCCAGCCATACAGCCATGCCGTAGCACGCCCGTTACCATCACCGTCTTCCCATAAAGCCATAAGCCCCCCAACCTGTCACCCTCCTGTCACCCTCTGTCACCCTCAAACAGGGTGCAAACGCTTTGTGGCAGGACATTCTGTCACCCTGACACCCTATTTCATAAAAAAACTGTAATATTACCTTTGCCCCGCGCCGGGCACCACCACTATTTTTACAATGCAAAAGAAATCACAATTCATTGTACCGACAAACCTTTTGCACTGAGCTACGGTTGAAAAAAGAGACGCTGAAAGCGTCTTCGCTCAATAAAAAAATCCGTGCTGTGCGGTTGAACAGCAGTATGACCGCAACGCGGTCACCTCTAAATAACCGG
>JAFSKJ010000102.1 GCA_017449025.1 Prevotella sp.
AACCCCTGTAAACAGGAGGATGTAATCCCAACCCCGTAGGGGTGACAGCGCTCCAGCTCTGCTGGCTTGCCACCGAAGGGACGCAAGAACATTCTGCCGCCCTTTCAGGGCTTCTTTACCCGCCATCTTTAGCAGGGGTTTCACCCCTGCCTGTGGTCTTAACACCCCTTCGGGCTACATTTGCAGCGTTTCATGAGGGTGGGAAACTTTAGTAAAGTAAGTCCCTACGGTGCTGTTTTCCCGAAATAGGTTAAAAAAGATGTATTTCTTTGTGGGGTGAAGTTTTTTTGTTACTTTTGCAGGCCAAATAAGACAAGGTAACAGAAAACCAAGAAAACAAAAGAGATATATGGCAAAGAAATTCGCCGAGCACAACGGCCTGAACCTTACTCAGGTGAACAACGACATCCTTGAGATGTGGAGGGAGAAAAACGTGTTTTGGCGCTCTATTGACGAGCGCGAAGGCTGTCCGCAATTCATATTCTTCGAGGGGCCTCCCTCGGCAAACGGCCATCCGGGCATTCACCACGTCCTCGCGCGTACAATTAAAGATACGTTCAACCGCTACAAGACCATGAGGGGCTTCCAGGTGAAGCGCAAGGCAGGATGGGACACCCACGGACTGCCCGTGGAGCTTGGGGTGGAAAAGGAGTTGGGCATTACCAAGGCCGACATTGACAACCGCGAGTCGGCAAAGTATATTTCCACCGAGGACTACAACCGCAAGTGTCGCGAGAACGTGATGATGTACACCCAGGAGTGGCGCGAGCTGACAGAGAAGATGGGCTACTTCGTAGACCTTGACAACCCCTACATAACTTACGAGAACAAGTACATAGAGACGCTGTGGTGGCTGCTGAAACAGTTCTACAACAAGGGGCTGCTCTACAAGGGCTACACCATACAGCCATACTCTCCCGCCGCCGGCACAGGCCTTTCCAGCCATGAGCTGAACCAGCCTGGCTGTTATCGCGACGTGAAGGACACTACGTGTACGGCCCTGTTCAAGGCCTCCCCCCGCCCCTCCAAAGGAGGGGAGGGCTATGCAGGGAGTGCCATTATTGAGCCCCTCCTTCGGAGGGGTTGGGGAGGCTCCCTTTACTTCCTGGCCTGGACCACGACACCGTGGACGCTGGCTGCCAACTCGGCCCTCTGCGTGGGTCCGAAGATAGACTACGTGGCTGTTGAAACCTACAATCCATATAGTGCGGAGAAGATAACCGTGGTGCTGGCCGAGGCACGTGTGGCTGCATACCTTCAGGCAGCAGGCCAGATTACCGACGGCGGCGAGATGCCCGACTACAAGAAGGGCGACAAGCTTATGCCCTGGCGCATCGTGGGCCGATACAAAGGTGCCGACCTCGTGGGCATCGAATATGAGCAGCTTATGCCAGCCATCAAGCCCATGGGCGACGCCTTCAGGGTGATTCCCGGCGACTACGTTACCACCGAGGACGGTGCAGGTATTGTGCACATCGCTCCAAACTTCGGTGCCGACGATGCCTTTGTGGCCAAGAAAGCCGGCATCTGCCCCATTGTGCTCATCGACAAGAAGGGGCAGGAACGCCCTGTGGTAGACCTGCAGGGAAAATACTTCAAGACAGAAGACCTCGACCCCGAGTTCGTGAAGAAATACGTCAACGTGGGCGAGTGGCAGAAGTTTGCCGGACGATACGTGAAAAACGCCTACGACGAGACGCTTACCGACAAGGACGAGACACTCGACATCTTAATTTGCATGGACCTGAAGGCCCAGGACAAGGTGTTCAAGATTGAGAAGCACGTGCACAACTATCCGCATTGCTGGCGCACGGACAAGCCCGTGCTCTACTATCCGCTCGACTCGTGGTTCATAAAGTCGTCGGCGTGCAAGGAGCGCATGTCGGAGCTGAACAAGACCATCAACTGGCAGCCGGAGTCAACAGGCACTGGCCGCTTCGGCAACTGGTTGGACAACCTGAACGACTGGAACCTGTCGCGCTCACGCTTCTGGGGCACACCGCTGCCCATTTGGCGCTCAGAGGAGGGCGAGGAGCTGTGCATAGGTTCGGTTGAGGAACTTTACAGTGAGATAGAGAAAGCCGTGGAAGCCGGGCTGATGGCAAGCAACCCGCTGAAGGACCAGGGCTTTGTGCCGGGAGACATGTCGAAGGAGAACTACGACAGGATTGACCTCCACCGCCCATACGTTGACTACATTGTGCTGGTAAGCCCCACGGGCAAGCCCATGAAGCGCGAGACAGACCTCATCGACGTGTGGTTCGACTCAGGTTCCATGCCTTACGCGCAGGTGCATTATCCGTTTGAGAATGCCGACCTGATAGACAAGCGCATAGCCTTCCCCTGCGACTTCATCAACGAGGGCGTAGACCAGACGCGCGGTTGGTTCTTCACACTCCACGCCATAGCCACGATGATTTTCGACTCCGTGGCCTTCAAGAACGTTATCTCAAGCGGCCTGGTGCTCGATGCCAAGGGCAACAAGATGTCGAAGCACGTGGGCAACGTGGTGAACCCGTTCGACATGATAGGCAAATATGGCTCTGATGCCGTGCGACTCTATATGATGACCAACTCAGAGCCTTGGGACAACCTGAAGTTCGACCCCGAGGGAGTGGCAGAAATAAGCAGGAAGTTCTTCGGCACATTATATAATACCTACTCGCTCTTCGCCATGTATGCCAACGTGGACAACTTCGACCCGCAAACACCACTGATACCGGTAAGCGAGCGCCCGGAGTTCGACCGCTGGATTCTCTCATGCCTGAACACGCTGGTAAAGAGCGTAGGGCAGGAGATGGACGGATACGATCCCACCCGTGCAGGCCGCCTCATCGACCAGTTTGTTGACGAGGACCTCTCAAACTGGTATGTCCGACTGAACAAGAAGCGCTTTTGGGGCAAGGAGATGGACAGCGACAAGCTGGCTGCCTACCAGACCCTGTATGAGTGCCTGATGACTGTTTCGAAGCTGTTGGCACCATTCGCACCCTTCTTTGCCGACCAGATATACAAAGACCTTGGCGGAGAGCTTGACAGCGTGCACTTAGACAAGTTCCCGGGGTACGATGCAGACCTCGTGGACAGTGACCTGGAAGAGCGGATGGCCATAGCCCAGCGCATCACCACCATAGTGCTTGCCCTGCGCAGAAAAGAGAGCATCAAGGTGAAGCAGCCTCTGCAGACGCTGATGATCCCTCCCGTTGACAATGCTCAGCGCGAGGCCATAGAGAGCGTGAAGAAGATTTTCCTGCAGGAGGTGAACGTGAAGGAGGTGAAGTTCGTAGAGGGAGCAGGCATTCTGGTGAAGAAGGTGAAATGCAACTTCCGCACCATGGGTAAGAAGTATGGCAAGATGATGAAGGCCGTGGCAGCTGCCGTCGATGCCCTCTCGCAGGAGCAGATAGCAGCACTGGAGGCCAACGGCTCGATAGCCATCGACGTAGACTCTCAGAAGATTGACGTAGAGGCTGCCGACGTGGAGATTATCAGCGAGGACATTCCCGGCTGGCTGGTAGGCAACGAAGGCAACCTGACGGTGGCTCTCGACATAACCCTGAACGACGAGCTGCGCGCCGAGGGCATGGCACGCGAGCTGGTGAACCGCATACAGAACATGCGAAAGAAGAGCGGACTGGAAATTACCGACCACATAAACGTGAGCATTGAACCCAACGAGGCTTCGATAAAGGCCGTGGAGGCGTTCGGCGACTATATAGCCCGTCAGGTGCTGGCCGACGAGCTGAAGGTGGAAGTCAATGACGGTCAGGAGACAGAGTTCGATACATTCAAGCTTAACATTAAAATAAACAAGACAACCTTTTAACTAAAATCTAAGACATTTATGGCTGAGAAAACACGGTATACTGACGAGGAACTCGAGGAGTTTCGCAGTATCATCAACGAGAAACTGGAGCTGGCCAAGCGTGACTATGACCAGATGATGCGTGTGCTGATGAACCAGGACGGCAACGACGTGGACGACACGTCGCCAACGTTCAAGGTGCTTGAGGAAGGCAGTGCTACCCAGTCGAAAGAAGAGATTATCACAATGGCAAACCGTCAGCAGAAGTTCATCCAGGGACTCAAGGCTGCCCTTGTGCGTATAGAGAACAAGACTTACGGAATAGACCGCATTACTGGAAAGCTCATTCCGAAGGAACGGCTTCGCGCTGTGCCGCATGCCACGCTCAGCGTTGAGTCGAAAATGAAGGAACACAAATAGTGAAGCAAGCAGAGACAAAAACGAATCAGGAAGAACAGCAACAGGCCAATGGCAAGCCTCGGCGCTTTATGAGCGACGGGGCTTTGGCCGTAGTCATTGTGGTGGCCATACTCGTCGTAGACCAGATTATAAAGATCTGGGTGAAGACCAGCATGCCGCTTCACGACAGCATACACATCACCGACTGGTTCTACATATCGTTTGTAGAGAACAACGGCATGGCCTTCGGCATGAACCTCGGCTCAAAGCTGGTGCTGTCGCTCTTCCGGGTGGTGGCTATCGTGGCGCTCGTCTGGTATATATGGCGAGAGGTGAGGCTCAAGGCCCGCACGGGATATGTGGTGCTGCTGTCGATGGTGCTGGCGGGAGCTGCAGGAAACCTTATAGACTGCATGTTCTACGGCCTCATGTTCAACGCATCGTCACCTCACTACGTGTCGTTCTTCGTGCCGTTCGGCTCTGGCTATGCCCCGTTTCTCATGGGCAAGGTGGTGGATATGTTCTACTTCCCGCTGATTACCTCGCAGTGGCCTGAGTGGATGCCCTTCTTCGGAGGTGAGCACTTTGTGTTCTTCAGCCCTGTGTTCAACTTCGCCGATGCCAGCATCAGCGTCAGCGTGGTTCTCTTGCTGCTCTTCTACCGGCGTGAGCTTAGTGGCATTTCATTCGTGAAGGAAAAGGATAGTGAAACGGAGACTGAGAAGTGAGCGGTTGTTGGTGGCAACCATGATTATGTGGTTGCTGGGCGCCTGTAAGCCAACGGTGCCCAGCAGGTTTATTCAGCCTGACGACATGGAAGCTCTGCTCTATGACTATCACCTGGGACAGGCATTGGCTTATCTTAACCGTGACGACTCTGCCAGAGCCTTCGACGAGGCACGCTACTTCGAGGCCACGCTGGAGAAACACGGGGTGACGCATGCAGACTACGACTCGTCGATGATTTACTACTTCACCCGTGCCGACCGCTTTGACGAGATTTACCAGCGCATAGCCAAGCGCCTGGGCGACGACGCCCTCAAGCTTGGAGCTGCAGAGGGCGAGGTGAACCGCTACAGCCAGCTCAACGCTACCGGCGACACTGCCAATGTGTGGGAGGGCAACAGCGCCGTGGTGCTCATGCCATACGCACCCTACAACCGCGTAAGCTTCACGCAGAAGGCAGACACCACATACAAGAAGGGCGACATCTTCATGCTGTTGTTCGCCGCCGACTTCTGCTACCAGAGCGGTTCACGCGAGGCTGTTGCTTGCCTCACCGTAACCTACGACAACGACAGCGTGGTGAACAAGGTGAACCACGTAACGACAAGCGGCCTGATGCAGCTGAGGGCACCTGTGGTGGAAGGCCGTACGGCAAAGGAACTCAAAGGCTACATCTATCTCGGCCCGGGAAACGAGAAATCGAGCACGCTGAAGATGATGTATATCCACGACCTGCAGCTCATACGGTTCCACCAGGCATCGAATGACACGGCAAAGGCCGAAAGGAAACCTATAACAATGACTACCGACACGCTCAGGCGCGACACTGTCGGCAAGCCATAAAACACAAACGATATGAACTTGAAAGTACGTCTGGCACTGATGAACTTCATTGAGTTCGCCGTATGGGGTGCCTATCTTACGTGTATGGGGCTCTACCTTGGGCGAATAGGCATGGCCTCGCAGATTGGCTACTTCTTTGCCATGCAGGGAGTGGTGAGTATATTCATGCCTGCCATCATGGGTATTGTGGCTGACAAGTGGATTCCTGCGCAGAGACTGTTGGGACTCTGCCACTTGGTGGCAGGCCTCTTCATGTTCCTTTCGGCATATTACGGCCATGCCATGGGCAGCCAGGCTGAGTTCACAACGCTATTCGCCTTCTACAGCGTGAGTGTGGCATTCTACATGCCCACGCTGGCACTGACCAACTCTGTTGCCTACAATGCGCTGACCAAGGCAGGCATGGACACAGTGGAGGATTTCCCGCCAATACGAGTGTTCGGTACGGTGGGCTTCATCTGTGCCATGTGGTTTGTCGACCTCATGGGTTACAACAGCACCGAGATGCAGTTTGTCACGTCGGGCGTGTTGAGCATGGTGCTCTTTCTCTACACCTTTGCCCTGCCTGCATGCCCGCTGGCTGCCAAGGGCAAAAGCAAGTCGCTTGTCGACGCCTTCGGGCTTCGTGCCTTCACTCTCTTCAAGCAGAAGGACATGGCCATATTCTTAATCTTCTCCGCATTGTTGGGAGTAAGCCTACAGATAACCAACGGCTATGCCACTCCGTATATAGAGAGCTTCAAGGCCATACCCGAATATGCATCCACATTCGGCGTGCAGCATGCCAGCATACTCTACTCGCTGTCGCAGATAAGCGAGACCTGCTGCATACTGCTCATCCCCTTCTTCATGAGGCGATATGGCATAAAGCAGGTCATGCTCATAGCCATGTTTGCATGGGTGGGGCGCTTCGCACTTCTCGGACTGGGCAACCCCGGAATGCCTGGAGTCTTGTTGTTCGTCATGTCGATGGTCATCTACGGCTTGGCATTCGATTTCTTCAATATTTCCGGCTCACTGTTTGTCGACAAGACCACCGACGCCGCCACACGTTCCTCGGCGCAAGGGCTGTTCATGCTGATGACCAATGGCATAGGCTCCTCTGTAGGCTCTTTAGCCGCGCAGATGGTGGTGAACGCCAATACCGGCTCCGACGGTGTGGTAAGCTGGAATCCAGTGTGGGCAACATTCTCGGTTTATGCCCTTGTGGTGGGCGTGTGCTTCGCCCTTATTTTCCATCCCAAGAAAATCTGACATAGAAAGGTGGTGCAAATGATGAATCGTGTTCTGTTGAAGTTCAAGAGCATATCGCAGATAGTGGGAGCCGACGGCCTATCGGTGGTCATCCTTACAGATCCCGCCGAGCAGCGCGCCCTGTCGGTAATCTGCGACAAGGTCATGACCGAGCAGCTGCAACTACGCATCACACTTCTTGAACACCATCACAAGCTGCTGCCCGAGGTGCTCCTGTCAATGCTGCTCAGCCAGGGCAGTATAGAAGACTACGAGCTGATGGTATACGACGTGTCCGACGGACAGTATAAGGCAACCTTGCTCAACAAGACAACCCTGACGCTGAGGGCCATACGCATGAGCGATGCAGTGTTGCTTGCACTGATTTCCGATATACCTCTTTATATTAAGCAGGAGCTGATGGACAAGCAGAGCTCACCATATACGCCGGAGTCGAATGGCATACAGATACCCATCAACACCTTGGAGACGCAGAGACTGAACGAGGAGTTGGAGAAGGCCGTGAAAGAGGAGAACTATCGTCTGGCATCGTTCATCCACAAGGAATTAAAACGTAGGGAGAAATGATATGAAGGAAGTGCGATTTTTCTATGTGCCAGACGTTGAGCCTGCGGGCGAGCTGCCTTCCCAGGAGGCTGGCCATGCACTGAGAGTGCTGCGGCTGTCGGCAGGAGACGAGATGATGCTCATGGACGGTTGCGGCATGTTCTACAGGGCTGAGGTGGCATCGGTAGCCTCACACCGTTGTTACTACAAGGTGGTGGAGGAGTTGCCACAGCAGAGACTGTGGAGAGGCCACCTGCATCTTGCAGTGGCACCCACAAAGACTATGGAGCGCATGGAATGGCTGGCAGAGAAGGCCACGGAGATAGGCTTCGACGAGATGTCGCTTGTCGACTGTCAGTTCTCAGAGCGCCATGTAGTGAAGACCGAGCGATTGGAAAAGATAGTAATATCGGCAGTGAAGCAGAGTCGTAAGGCCTGGAAGCCACAGCTGAACGGGGTTACCCCACTGCGGCAGTTCATCAGCAGTAGTGGCGGCGGGCGCAAGTACATTGCCCACTGCCATAACCAGATTCCCAGACTCAGCCTGTTTGCCGAACTGCAAAAGCCTTCGGCCTCGGCCGATGCCACAGTGCTCATAGGCCCTGAGGGCGATTTCTCCATCGACGAGGTGCGGCAGGCAATGGATGCTGGCTTTGAGTCTGTAGACCTTGGCCCCAGCCGCCTGCGCACAGAGACGGCAGCTCTGTCGGCTGTTATGATGATGCAGCTATGCGCAGTGGAAAAAACTTTAAAAAAAAGATAGATATGTTGCGGATTGTAAGATGTTTATGCATTCTACTTGTACTTGTGGCTGTGTCGTGCTCCAACAAGTATACGCAGGTGATACCCGTGCGCAGCCAGATGCTACTTTCCGTAGACTTAAGTCAGGCAGACGCTGACGAAGGATTGCAGAAGCAGTTGTTGAGTCTTACCGGAGGTGTTCAACTGAAGGCAATGGGCATAGATGTGTCGCAGAAGCTTTATGCCTTCGCAACCGACGACGGACTGTTCGGTTTTGTGGCATGCGTTGATTCCAAAACCATTGTTGAGAAATGGATGGAGCACGCCGGCACACCACTGAAAAGCCATAGAGGATATAGCTTCTCCGACATTGGCAATGGATTCATTGCTGCCGTCGGCTCCAACGCCTTGCTCGTCATGGGACCCGTGAGTGAGGGCAGCATGTCTTCTGTGCAGCAGCGCATGGTGAGATACTTGAACAGCGACAGCGACAACGACATCACCGCCACGGAGTTGTTCAGCGTGCTTGAGCTAACAGCCGCCGAAGGCAACATTGCCCTTGCCGCCAAGGCCAAGGCATTGCCAGCCATGATAGCCCCCTTAGTCACCCTCGATAGCATTGGTTCAAGCTCCAACGTATACGTCACTGCCACTATAGAGCGTAACGACGATGTTCTTGCCATAAACAGCAACATCTATTCTCCCGACGAGGACAAGGCAGCAAAGCTTGCCATGCGTCAGGAGCGCTTCCGCCCGCTCGATGGGAGCTACAGCGCATTGATGACCGACAGTACGGCAGTGGCCTTGTTCGTAAACACAGACGGAACCACCCTGTTGCATCTGCTGCGAAGCAGCTACGCAACAAAGATGCTGATGACAGGCATGAACACAGCCATCGACTTCGACAACATAGTACGCTCTATTGACGGAGAGACAGCCTTGGCCGTCGCTTCCATGTCCACCAGCAACCCGTCGTTCCGCATGGATGCTAAGCTCTCAAACACCAATTTCCTTTCCGACGTCGGCTATTGGAAGAAGTCATGCCCCTTAGGTTCCACCATCTTCGACGAAGGCCACGGAGCTTATGTCTACCAGTGGCCAACGGGAACGATACACTTTGGCGCCGATGCCACCAACAACGACTTCTATGCCTATACCCCCAACTATCCCACCACGGCCACCAATGTGGCAACGGCCATGGAAGGCCATAGACTCTGTATGGCTGTTGGCCGCAAGGCCATGTTGCCACAGGAGGGCGTGGCGCATGCCTTGCTCACCCCCTTCAGTCTTCTGTTTGGAGATGCCTCGGCTATGGTGTGGCGAGTGAAATGATTCACAATTAACAATTCATGATTAGCATACGGAAGATGGAAAAGATAACATTCAACAATGTGTTGCCGCAGGTGTTCGCCACCATCGGGAGTACCCACTCCGACGTGTGGCAGAACAACGTGGAGTTTAAGCGCGGCAAGACCTACCTTGTCCTGGCCGACAGCGGTCGCGGCAAGAGCACCTTCTGTAGCTATGTGTGCGGATACCGCAGCGACTACAGCGGCGACGTGTGCTTCGACGGCAAACCCACTCGCGCCTACTCAATAAGACAGTGGACAGAAGTGCGCCGACGCGAGGTCAGCCTGTTGTTCCAGGAACTCAGGCTCTTCCCCGAGCTCACCGCAATGGAGAATGTGGAAGTAAAGAACAGCCTTACCCAGCACAAGACGCGCAGGCAGATAGAAGAGTGGTTTGAAAGGCTCGGCATTGCCGACAAGGCCAACGAGAAAATCTCACACATGTCGTTCGGGCAGCAGCAGCGCGTGGCCATGATGCGAGCCTTGGCACAGCCCTTCACCTTCCTCCTGGCCGACGAGCCCATAAGCCACCTTGACGACAACAATGCCAGACTCATGCACCACATTATGATGGAAGAAGCCAGGAGCCAGGGAGCAGCCGTCATAGTCACCAGCATAGGAAAGCATGTGGATATTAACTACGACGAAACACTGAAGCTATGAAACTCGTATGGAAACTACTCAGGCAGCACCTAAGCGTGCCGCAGATGCTTGGCTTTGCCATGGCCAACCTCTTCGGCCTGTTCATCGTGCTCCTCGGCCATCAGTTCTATCGCGACGTCATGCCAGTCTTCACAAGTGCCGACAGCTTCATGAAGTCCGAATACCTCATAGTGAGCAAGCAGGTGGCATCCCTCCCCACAGCCCAAGCCCAAGGATTCACCGCCGCCGAGGTAGACGAGATTGGGAGCCAGCCCTTTGTCAAGACAGTCGGCATGTTCACCTCCGCAGCCTACAAGGTGACGGCCACAATACTCATCGACGACACCCCGTTGCTCACATCAGAGATGCCCATCGAGAGCGTGCCCGACAGCTTTGTAGGCAACACAGCCACCCACTGGGCCTGGACGCCCGCCTCCGCCGAGGTGCCCATCATACTGCCACGCTCATTCCTCACCATGTACAACTTCGGCTTCTCACGAAGCCACTCCATGCCGCGCATAAGCGAGAGCATGGTGTCAATGCTTAAGATACAGATGCGCGTCGGCCCACACAGCCAGCTGCTGCAGGGCAGGGTCATAGGCCTCTCCCCAAGGCTCAACGCCATCCTTGTGCCCCACGCCTTCATGCAGTGGAGCAACAACACCTTTGCCAATGGAGCCGAAGAGCAGCCCACACGCCTGCTCATCGACGTCGACAACCCCACCGACCAGCGCATCGCACCATTCATCGAGGAGCACAGCCTGCAACTCGAAGACGGCAACCTCGACGCCGAGAAAACCACCTACTTCCTTCGCCTTGTCGTCACCATCGTCATGGTAGTGGGACTCGTCATAAGCCTCCTCAGCTTCTACATACTCATGCTAAGCATCTACCTGCTTGTCCAGAAAAATGCAACCAAGCTCCAGAACCTGCTGCTCATAGGCTACAGCCCCACACAAGTGGCCCTGCCATACCAGCTGCTCACAATGGCCCTCAGCCTCGCAGTGTTGCTCATAGCCCTAACCGCACTCTGGGCAGCCCGCAACCACTATTTAGACCTGCTCTATGCCGTCTACCCCGACATAGAGGAAGCCACAACCATGGCCACGACGCTGCTTGGCGTCGCCCTCATGGCAGCAGTCACCCTCATAAACAGCATAGCCATAAGAAAGAAAATACAGACAATTTGGAAACATAAAGACTAAAAAACAAACAAACACATTATGAGCAAAGAAACAAACCCCCTGCACAGCCAAGAGTACTGGCAGCAAGAACTCGAAACCATGCCTCGCCCCGAACTTGAAAAACTCCAGGTGAGGAAGTTGAAAGACACCATCAGCATCTGCCTCAAGTCACCATTCTACAAAGAGCGCTTAGGCAAGCTCGGCATCACCCCCGACAGCATCAACAGCCTGGAAGACCTGCGCAAGATACCCTTCACCACAAAGCAGGACCTGCGCGACAACTACCCCTTCGGCCTCGTGGGAGGCAACATGAAAGACGCCATCCGCATACACTCCACCAGCGGCACCACCGGAAACCCCTGCGTTGTCGTATACAGCCGCCACGACATCGACTCCTGGGCAAACATGATTGCCCGTAACCTCTACATGGTGGGATGTCGTGACACCGACGTGTTCCAGAACTCAAGCGGATACGGCATGTTCACCGGCGGACTCGGATTCCAGTACGGCGCCGAGAAACTCGGAGCCACCACCGTGCCCGCCGCCGCAGGCAACACCAAGCGACAGATCAAGTTTATACGCGACTTCCGTACAACATGCCTCCACGCCATACCATCCTACGCCATCTACATGGCAGAAGTGTTCCAAAGCGAAGGCATAGACCCCGCCACCACCAGCCTCCGCACACTCGTCATAGGAGCAGAGCCACACACCGAAGAGCAGCGACAGCGCATCGAGCGCATGCTCGGAGTGAAAGCCTACAACTCCTTCGGCATGACAGAGATGAACGGACCCGGAGTAGCCTTCGAGTGCAAAGAGCAAAACGGCATGCACCTTTGGGAAGACAACTACATACTCGAGATTGTAGACCCCGACACCCTCGAGCCAGTGCCCGACGGACAGATGGGAGAGATGGTGCTCACCACCCTCGACCGCACCATGATGCCAATCCTGCGCTACCGCACCCGCGACCTCACACGCATACTGCCCGGCCAGTGCCCCTGCGGGCGCACACACCGCCGCATCGACCGCATCAAGGGCCGCACCGACGACATGTTCATCATCAAGGGCGTCAACGTCTTCCCAATGCAAGTAGAGAAAGTCCTCGTCAAGTACCCAGGCCTCGGCTCCAACTACCTCATCACCCTCGACACAGTCAACGACAGCGACATCATGACCGTGGAAGTAGAGCTCGACGGACTCAACACCGACGCCTATCCAGAGTTGCAGAAAATGACCCGCGACATACAGCGAGCACTTAAGGACGAAATCCTGCTCACACCACAAGTCAAGCTCGTAAAGAAAGGCACACTCCCCATGGCCGAGGGCAAGGCCGTACGAGTAAAAGACCTTCGACAGGGAAGAGGATAGAATCATGGTACGCAAAGACGCCAAGACGCAAAGGCTTTTCTTTGTGTCTTTGCGTCTTAGCGTACAAAAAAACACAATTAACAATTAACAATTCACAATTAACAACTCATGGGAGAAAAATGCTACGCAAAGACGTCAAGAAGCCAAGGCTTTTCTTTGTGTCTTTGCGTCTTCGCGTACAAAAACAGCCCCGCGCTCACAGTTAGGGCGGCACTCCTTGCCGTCCTCCTCACAGCCGTCGCCACCCTCCACGCCCAGGACACCATCAGCCTGCGCGACGCCTTCAGGCAGATGCCCGACACCATAGTGCCATACCTCACCAAGACCAACCGCCTCGACCTCATCGACTTCCTCGACGCCGGCATGCAGGCCGAGGTCGCCAACGCCCTCAGCGGCCATACCACCATGACAGCCCTCACCGCAGACAGCCTCACCCTGCAGCTCAGCCAAGGCTCGCGGTTAGACATCTTGGTCCTGCCAACCGCCGGCCAGCCCATCGACAGCTGTCGGCAAGTAATGGCAGTGGTGCTCACCTTCGGAGCCGAGGAAGAGCAGCACGAGAGTTCCATAACCCTCTATTCCGCCAAATGGCGAAAGCTCCACCACCAAGTCCCCCTGACCGCTGCCGCCGAGCAGAGGCTGGAACCCTACAGACGGTTAACAATGCTTAAATGGTACGACAAGGTTATTAACAAACATTAATCTTCCAGCCTTTTCCATCGCTTAATTTGCTAAAACCGAATAAAAACCCTATATTTGCCAAGTGTTTTTCATGGTATTAGATTATTAAGGTTAAATTATTTCGGAAGCACATTGTCGCGACGACAACAAACCTTCCATCCCTTTAGCTCTTTTCATTATCATTGCAAAGCTATTGGGAAACCCAAAAGGGGGAGCCTGTGAAGGTTCCCCCTTTTCCGGTACGCCCAGATGGGCGTACGCTATAGGGTGCAAGTCCCGAACGAGCCCTGATAGTGGGAATTGTTAGCCAAGAGCAAGGGTGTCTGTGGCGACGCGGAATCTACGTAGTAAGGATGCAGGGCGGACGCAACTTCGAGAGCGAGACAGTCAACATCAGATAACCCCTATGTAGTGATAACGTCCTAAGGTAGTCGCCTATGGCGAGAAATCATTCAAATCTAACCAAATCTTACAGAATATTTGTATGATTTGTACAGATTTGGAAGATTTCTGCCCCGGAAGGGGCACTCCTGCGACTACCTTAAGATCTACGGCATTAAGTGGAAGCAGGATTCGGGCACGCCGACGGGCATAGATATCCTCCCCGGGACGCCAAGCACCTCTCCAAAGGGTGAGGGGAGTGTGTACACCCTCGGCGGTCAGCGTGTAGATGCACAGCCTAAGAAGAAGGGCGTGTATATCCGCGGCGGAAAGAAGTTTGTGAGATAATCTATTGGAAGATGATGCCAGAGGCATCAGATAGGGGTAGCCAGCCATACCTACGGCATGGCTGTATGGCTGGCTACCCCTATCATGCCCCTCTGGGGCATTCCCACCTTACGCGCGCGTACGAGATGCACAGATAAGTTGGGGTCAGTCTTTTTTTCGGTGCATGACAGCGCAGCCGCTCCCCTCCCCGTAAGGGCAGGGTTCAGAGGGGAGTGGCTGCGCACTATTTAGACAGTATGCACTGGAATTATCGACTGACCCGAAATAATCCCCATGCTCCTACTCGATTGCCGTCACGTCATCACGACGAGACGGGGCTTGGTTGCCTATAGGTCTTGAACAAAAATTACTTTGTTTAACTAATCTTCTTTATGTTGTCTTTAACTGCTTTACAGCTTGAATGTCAGTCTGAGCATTGCGGTGCGACCGCATAGGGCGTAGTCGTAGGTGTAGGTGTTGATGCCGTCGAAGAGGGTGTAGGCGTAGCTGCGCTGGTTCAGGAGGTTGGTGAGTTCCAGGCGGAGGACACACTGCTTCCACTTGTACTGCGCGGAGGCGTTGAAGAGGGACATGCGCTTGTAAGCCCCCTCTCATCCCCCCGACTGGGGGGAAGCTGGCGGCGCACGTGGTCGTAGTCCAGTGAAAGGTCGAGGGTGGCGATGGGGAATACGTGGACGGCTCCAGAATGTGAAAGGGAAGTGAGAGCCTCACCCCCAGCCCCTCTCCGAGTGGAGAGGGGAGTAGATAGACTTGCTGCTTCATTCTCTTCCTGAGAGTAATCACTCCCCTCGCCCTTTGGAGAGGGGTCGGGGGTGAGGCTTGATCTTGACCAGCCGTAGCGGATGTCGTAGCGAAGTTCGAGCCACTGGACGGGGGTGATGGTGGCGTTGCCGTGTAGGGCGTAGCTGTTCGTGCGGGTGTCGATGACGGTGGCCCCCTCCTGACCTCCCCCCATAGAGGAGGAAATTGCCTGCTCGCCGCTGCCGAAGCTGTAGCTGCCGTCGGCATCGAGCTTGGCGAAGAGCGAGGGGATGTTCTTCGTGGCGGCTACGGAGAAGCTGGTGGAGCGGCTGCGGGAGTCGCGTTGCAGGGCGCTGCTGCTGACATCGATGCCGCTGACGCTCTGTGAATAGAGCGTGTTCTGCTTGCCCTCGCTGTGGCTGGCGGCGAGGCTCAGCGTGAAGTACTGCATGGGCAGTTGCCACTTCCAGTCGCCCGACGTGTGCCACGTGTTCGACTCGCCGATGATGCCCGACGAGGTGCGCACCGAGCGGTAGTCCACCTGCATCGGCTCGGTCAGCAGCGTCATCATGTCGCCAATCTGCGTCGTGTAGCCCGTC
>JAFSKJ010000103.1 GCA_017449025.1 Prevotella sp.
GGGGTCGCCCATTGGCGTAGTTGGGGCACTCTTCCAGAGTGCAATCCGCGGCGTTCTTTTTTCCGCAGGTCCTTCGGACACTACGGTTACTGAGCGGCGACCCCTTTGGGGTCATACTGAGGTCCAACCGTACAGCTCGAAAGATTTCATCCAACCTACGATATGGGTGGTGATAGCGGCCGCCGTGTGAATGAACATCGAGGCCATTTTTAGGAAAAAATGGAGCTAACCGCATGGCACACATAACCCTGCCATCCCCGACAGCATCGGGGATAGCAGGCTTTCGCTTTTGCTTAAGCGCTTATAAAAAGAAGGAGAGGTGCTACTTAACCAACTTGGCGCGAGCCTCAGCAATCTTGTCTTTGGTGTCGGCAAGCTGAGCCTTCAGCTGGTCTACGGAGATGGCGTTCAGGGGCGAAAGAGCATCAAGAGCCTCGCCTACGGGAACGAAGTCGGTGTCGTACTCCGCAAGACGCTTCACAGCGTCGCCGAGCAGTGCTATACGGTAGGTGACGTTGGCAGCAGAGTCATCGTCGAAAACGGTGATGAACTTTTCGGTGTTCTGTGTCATGACATAGATCTCCTCGATGAGCGAGGCAGAGACGAGCATCCAGAAGCTGTTGATGCGTCCGTTCTTCTCCATCTCGTCATAGAGTTCCTGACCAGTCTCGTAGATGTCGTCGTCGTTCTCCATCACCTTGAATGAAGGGTCGTTGATGTCGGCCACGAGCTTCGAGATGGCAGCCTTGTACTCGTCTACGGGCATGTCGTAGAGAGCTGCGATGCGCTTGTCCACGCTCAGTGCGCTGAGCACGCGATACTTCTCTGCCAGTGTGGCGGCATTCTCAGCTGCCGAGGGGCTTAGGAGGTAGTCGGGCTTCACCTGCTTCTCCTCGTCGGTGAGCTTAATGCCGTTTTCGCTCTCCTGCACTATTGGCAGCTGCTTGAGCTTGCCAAGCTCTGAAGCGAGGCTGTCGAGTTCCATCTTCACCTTGGCCTCGATCTGAGTCTGCTCGAAGCTCTTCACGGAGTCGGTCTGCTCTGCCTGTTGTGCACTCTTGTTTCCACCGCAAGCGGCGAAGGTCATTGCTGCAAATGCTACAGCGATAATTGATAATTTCTTCATTGTTTAATTCTTTAAGTTATTGTTGTTAGAAAAATTTTTGGTCTACTGTTCTTTCCTCATATACCTGCCGGGGCAGTCGGTGAGAAGGAGCACTATGGCAATGACGGCCATGAGCAAGATGACGCCCATGTTGAACCACAGGGTTTTCACGTGCCAGGTGCCTACGATTTTTTCACTGCTGTAGAACGGTGCCCGTCCCATAGCGTTTCGCGGGGTAAGATAGATAATACCTGAGCGGGGTACTATATGGTTGTCTACGATGTCGAGCATGCGCTGCTGGTCGGCACCGGTGACAAACTGTTCCAGCTTTATGTTGTAGTTGTTCTTCTTCAGCTCCATGAAGCTCTCCTTGCCCTCGCGGCGTATGATTGACGACACCATGGCGTCTTTCCTCAAGGTGGCCTTGTTAGCCCTTGTGGAGAGTATTCCCTCTGCCTCCTTCATGTATGCTTTAAGCTGCTCGTAGGAGTCGTCGCCCTCGTACGCGCGCATACCTAAATATTTTGAGAGCACGGGAAGGTTGGTGTGTATCACCTTCAGGTGGTTTTCGTCCACGGTCTTGCCACGGCGCTTCTCGTCGGCCATGGTCTCAAGCTGCGACTGCAGCTCGTAGAGGAAGGCCACATTATAGAACTGGTTTTCCTGCCGTTCCTTGTCAACCTCGAAGAAGGGCTTCTCATATTCATTGTCGGTGTAGGAGGTGACGGCCAGCGCCTCGTAGCTCCATCGCGAGGGTATAAGGTCGCCGATGAGCGGCACGTTGCCTGTGGTGCTGTTAGGTGTAAGGTCGGAGAACGACACCACCAGTCCGCAGAGCAGTATCTGCGGTATGAGCAGCAGTGGTATGCTGATGTAGATGGCCACTATCGAGCTGAGGCACTGCGAGAGTATGAGTCCCGTGAGGTTGGCCAGGAATGCCGTGAGGAAGAGTATGAGCCACCATGTTGTGAACAGCCCTGTCACTCCCATGATGGTGTTTCCCACGGCAATGAAGAGGAATGTCTGCACAAGCGAGACGAAGGCCATGAGCACTATCTTCGACCATATATAGCTGCCGTAGGAGAGCTGCAGGAATTTTTCGCGTTTCAGCAGTGCCCGGTCCTTGATAATCTCTTCGGCGCTGCCGCTCATGCCTATGAACGTGGCCACGATGACAGCCATGAAGAAATAGCTGACAAGGTTCTTGTTGTCCATCACCGTATAGCCCTCGGGCGGCGCATATCGCGTGAGCAGCGAGCATATCACTGCCAGCACGGGGGCTTCGAGCAGGGCTATGGCCAGGTACTGCACGTTGGTGATCTTGGTCTTGATGTTGCGTCGCAGGAAGATGGCGAACTGCCGTAGGCAGCCGGGCTTCTCCACGTCAGACTCCGGCACGTCGCTCTTCGCCGGCTCCTCCATCTTGGGCAGGCGCTGCAGGTACAGCTCGTGCCACTCCTGCGGGGTCATCTTGCGCTCGTCGGAGGTCTCTCCACTGTTGTTTATGGCCTTCTCGTCGATAATGTTGAGCACTATCTCTGGATTCACGTTGCCGCAGGTGGGGCAGGCGCTGGTCTCGGCGTCGGCGTAGTTGGCAGCCTCCTTGAAATAGGTGATGGCGTCGATGGGGTTGCCGTCGAAGACGGGGTAGCCTCCGCGGTCGAGGAGCCACAGGCGGTCGAAGAGCTTGTAGACGTCGCTCGACGGCTGGTGGATGTTCACCACCACGAGCCTTCCCTTGTATGTCTGCTCCTTCAGCAGGTTGACCACCTTTTCCGTGTCGGCCGACGAGAGTCCCGAGGTGGGTTCGTCGAGAAAGAGCACTGCCGGCTCGCGTATCAGTTCGAGGGCTATGTTAAGGCGCTTGCGCTGTCCGCCGGAGATGTACTTGTTGATGGGAGAGCCTACCTTCAGGTCCTTGGCGGCATCGAGCCCCAAGTCTTTCAGGGTCTTGATCACCCGTTGCTCTATCTCCTTGTCGGAAAGGGTAGCGAAACAGAGCTTGGCGGTATAGTATAGGTTCTGGTAGACGGTGAGTTCCTCAATGAGCAGGTCGTCCTGGGGCACAAAGCCTATCAGATTCTTGGCTTCCGGCTCGGAGATGTCGTGGCCGTTTATGGTTATCGTACCCTCCTGCGGCTTGAGGCTTCCGTTGAGCAGCGAGAGCAGTGTTGACTTGCCAGTGCCTGAGCCGCCCATGACTGCGAGCAGCT
Organism: Prevotella sp.; assembly: GCA_017449025.1. Taxonomy (GTDB): domain Bacteria; phylum Bacteroidota; class Bacteroidia; order Bacteroidales; family Bacteroidaceae; genus Prevotella. The sequence goes on from JAFSKJ010000103.1 coordinate 3,319, forward strand.
CGCCGCTGTGCAGTGTGAAGCTCAGGTTGTGCATGCCGTTGTCGCTGTTGGGGAATCGGAAGTTGATGTTCCTTCCGCAGAACTCCACCTTGCGGCTGTTGCCCTCGTCCTTGCCGTTGCGGCTGTTATAGGCAGCCATGATGGTAGAGTAGTACAGCGGCTTGCCTGCCTTGCTCTTCAGCACGCTGCTCTGCAGCCACACCTGATAGGCTCCGGAGAGCACGGGCACATCGTTGAGCAGCACGCTGTCGGTGCCGCTGTAGGTGAAGATGAGGGCGCCCCTGTCGGCCAAGAGCAGTGTCTTCAGCGTGCCGCTGATGCCCTCGGGGTGGTGGAGCATGACGCGCTCCGACTCGCGGTCGTTGACAAAGTCCACGAAGTCGGCAAACAGCTCGTCGGCCACATGGAACTTGTCGGCCATGGCGCGGAACATGGGGTGCAGGTTGTCGCCCTTGACGCCACAGAACTCCATAAGGCGGAGCAGGAGCATCGACTCCTCGTCGGAGCGTATCTTGCCGTGCAGGTTGTCGCAGATGGATGCCACCACGCTGCCGCTGTCAATGTCAGGCGTCATCTCGTATGCGCCACGCAGGTCGCAATAAAGGTCAAGGTACTCGTTTACATTGCGTATACCGAAATGATGTCGCAAGTAACTTACGAGCAAGTCCTTTGCCCGCGTCTCTTCCACTTGCTCTTCCTTGCCAAACAATGCGAACAGGCTAAGGAAGCTGGACAGTATAAGGTCAGTCATCTCTGCTTCTCAAACATTAATTGCCTACTTAAAGAAGAGGCTAAAAAGGGTTATGTACATAAACTGATTGCAAAAGTACGAAATTAATCCAAAGATTGTAATTAAATTTAGGTTAAAAAATAATAATACGAGCAAAGACGATGGTTGTTCGCTCATTTATTAGTAACTTTGCAGCCGCAATGTCACAATAAACAACAATTCGACTATGATACTTGACAAGATAGACGAACTTCTGAAAGAAGTACAGGCGCTGAGCGCCAAAAACGCCGACGAGGTGGAACAGCTGAGGCTGAAATACCTGAGCAAGAAGGGCGAGATTACCGCCCTGATGAACGACTTCCGCAACGTGGCTGCCGACCAGAAAAAGACTGTCGGCATGAAAATCAACGAACTGAAGACCATGGCCCAGGAGCGCATCAACAAGCTGCGCGAGGAGTTTGAGGCACAGGAGGGTGAGGGAGAGGCCATTGACCTGACACGCACCCCCTACCCCATCCAGCTCGGCACCCGCCACCCGCTGACCATAGTCACCAACGAGATCATCGACATCTTCTCGCGCATGGGCTTCGTGCTTGCCGACGGCCCTGAGGTGGAGGACGACATGCACGTGTTCACCAAGATGAACTTCGCCGCCGACCATCCCGCCCGCGACATGCAGGACACCTTCTTCGTGAGCCAGCACCCCGACGGCGACGTGACAAAGAACATACTGCTGCGCTCGCACACCAGCTCGGTGCAGGCACGCATAATGGAGCAGATGCACACCGAGGACGGCAAGCTGACACAGCCCATCCGCGTCATCTGCCCGGGGCGCGTCTATCGCAACGAGGCCATCACCGCCCGCGCACACTGCTTCTTCCACCAGGTGGAAGGACTGTATATAGACAAGGACGTGTCGTTCACCGACCTGAAGCAGGTGCTGCTCAGCTTTGCTAAGGAGATGTTCGGGGCCGACACAAAGATACGCCTGCGCCCCAGCTACTTCCCCTTCACGGAGCCTTCGGCAGAGATGGACATCTCGTGCTTCATCTGCGGCGGCGAGGGCTGCGGCTTCTGCAAGCACACAGGATGGGTGGAGATACTGGGCTGCGGGATGGTGGACCCCAACGTGCTCGAGCTGTGCGGCATAGACTCGAAGATATATTCCGGCTATGCCTTCGGCATGGGCGTGGAGCGCATCACCAACCTCAAGTACCGCGTCAACGACCTGCGCCTCTTCTCGGAAAACGACACCCGTTTCCTGCGCGAGTTCGAATCGGCAGATTAGTTAACGACAACAATTTCTTTTAACGACAACATAGACAACAAGGACAACTTTTTTATCTTTCTACATGAAGAATAGATGTTGTCTATGTTGTCGTCAGAAAAAACTATCGCGGTTGTCGTCAAAAGGACCTGTTGTCGTTATCTTTTTCCCTCTGGTCAAGGAACTCGCTTACCTGCTCTTGAGTACCGCGCGTAACAGCTATCCGCCCTGAGCGCGTGTACTGAAGCACACAGCCGAACTCGTCGAGGGCGCGGTAGAGGGAGATAATGTCGTCGGTCTTGCCATTCTTCATGACAATGGTGTAGACAGGGTTCACCTCGGTGATGGTGGCATCGTGGCGGCGCACGGTACGCGAAATCTCCGGGTTCTGCAGCACAAGGTCGGTCTGCAGCTTGTAGAGTCCGGCCTCGCGTATGAACAGCTGGTCGTCGGTGAAGTAGTTGGCCTTCACCACGTCTATTTTCTTCTCTATCTGCCTGGTAATCTTTATTATCTGGTCTTCGTCGCTCCATGCGGTTATGGTGTACTTATGCACACCCGGTATGCTCGACGCCGACACGTTCAGGCTCTCGATGTTGACCTGCCGGCGGGTGAAGACGGCGGTTATCTGGTTAAGTATACCGGCAACGTTCTCGGAGTAGACCAACAGGGTGAACAGCTTAAGTCCCCCCGAGGCCGTCTTATGAGAGGTGTGCCTGGTTGCCTGTTTTTGCTTATTGTTCTTGTTATTCTCCATAATTCCTGCTTTTTAAATCTCCAGCATCATGTCGTTGACGTTCATTCCCGGGGGCGTCATCGGCAGCACGTCGTCTTCCTCCTTGATGGCGCACTCCAAGATGAAGGGTCCGTCGGTGGTCAGCATCTTATTGACGGCGGCAGCGAGGTCGGCGCGGTCGGTGACGGCTACGTAGGAAATGCCATAGCCTTGGGCTATCAGCTCATAGCAGGGGTTCATCATCTTGGTGAACGACTTGCGGCGCATCCAGAACATATCCTGCCACTGGCGCACGTTGCCAAGGTAGTGGTTGTTCATCAGGATCATCTTCACCGGCGTCTTCTGTTCCATGATGGTGCCCAACTCCTCAATGCACATCTGGAAGCCGCCGTCGCCCATGAAGCAGCACACCTGGCGGCCCTTGCTGCCGCCGGCCTTCCATCCTCCGCCTATAACGGCGCCTATGGCTGCCGGCATGCCGTAGCCCATGGTACCCAGTCCGCCACTGGTACAGATGCTGCGCTTATGGCGGTACTTGAAGTAGCGGGTGGCAAACAGCTGGTTCTGCCCCACGTCGGTGACGAGGATGGCATCGTCGTCGGCCTGCGAGGCCACGGCGTTGACCACCTCACCCATGAGCAGCGGACCGTGGTCAGGGTGGATGGCAGGCTCAATGACCTTGGTGCGCTCCAGCTCGTCAAGTGGCTTGAACGACTCGCGCCACTCGCTGTGGCTGCCCTCGCTGAGCAGGGCGGTGATGGCTGGCAGCGACTCCTTGCAGTCGGCCACCACGGCCACGTCGGTCTTCACGTTCTTGTCTATCTCGCTGCGGTCTATGTCCAAGTGTATCACCTTTGCCTGCTTGGCGTAGGTCTTCAGGTTGCCCGTCACGCGGTCGGAGAAGCGCATGCCTATGGCTATGAGCACGTCGCACTCCTGCTCCTTAAGGTTGACGGCGTAGTTGCCGTGCATGCCGAGCATGCCCACGTTCAGCGGATGGTCGGAGGGCAGGGCAGACAGGCCGAGCATGGTGCGCCCGGCGGGAATGTCGGCCTTCTCGAGGAAGGCCTTCAGCTCCTCATGGGCATTGCCAAGCTCCACGCCCTGTCCTACGAGGGCCAGCGGCCTCTTGGCGTTGTTAATAAGGTCGGCGGCCCGGCGCACGGCATCGGCATCGGGCTTGGGATATGGAACGTATGAGCGTATGAAGTCAACCTTCTTGGGCTCCCAGTCGATCTCCTCCACCTGGGCATTCTTGGCGAAGTCGAGAACCACGGGACCCGGACGGCCTGTCCTGGCTATGTAGAAGGCCCGGCTGACAGCCCAAGCCACATCCTCGGCGCGACGTATCTGATAGCTCCACTTGGATATGGGCTGCGACACGCCCACAAGGTCAACCTCCTGGAAGGCATCGGTGCCCAAGGCCGTGATGGGCACCTGCCCGGCTATGACCACTATCGGCGTGGAGTCGAGCATGGCATCGGCAATGCCCGTCAGCGTGTTGGTGACACCGGGGCCGCTGGTCACCAGGGCCACTCCCACCTCGCCCGACACGCGGGCATAGCCTTCAGCGGCGTGAGTGGCACCCTGCTCGTGGCGCACCAGTATGTGGTCGAAGCATTTCTTCTCTCCACGGGTATAGTCGAACAGCGCGTCGTAGACGGGCATGATGCTTCCGCCGGGGTATCCGAAGATGGTCTTCACTCCCTCAGCCTGCAACGCCCTCATCAGCGCCTTCGAACCTGTTATTCTGTCTCTCATATCTGTTTAGTTTCAAAACAATAACGCAAAAAACCGGTGCAAAGGTAATAATAAGTGAGCGAACGACCAAATTTTTTCCATTCCTTTTGAACAGGCACGGAGAAATATCCGCCAAAACGTTTGGCCGGTTCAGTTCTTTTGACTATCTTTGCAACGGAATTGCGCACCGGCGCCAAGGAACCCGTCAAGACAACCCACAAACAATCTATGGCCAAGAACACAATACTCGAGAAAATAGGATACGGCTTCGGCGACATGTCGTCGAACCTGTTCTGGAAAATCTTCAGCTACTACCTGCCTTTCTTCTACAGCAACATCTTCGGACTGTCGCTCGTTGATGCCGGCGTGCTGGTGTTCGTCACCCGCATCTGGGATGCCGTCTCCGACCCCATGATGGGAATCATTGCCGACCGCACCAACACCAAATGGGGCAAGTACCGGCCCTACCTGCTGTGGGTTGCACCCCTGTTCAGCATCTGCGGCATACTGCTGTTCACCACTCCCGACGTGAACTACGGGGGCAAGCTGATATGGGCCTACGTCACCTACGTGCTGATGATGACCGTCTACACGGCCATCAACGTGCCCTACAGCGCCATGCTCGGCGTGATGACCGACGACCCGCAGGAGAAGACGGTGTTCTCGTCGTTCAGGATGTTCTTCGCCTACGGCGGCGCGTTCATCTCGCTGTTCCTATGGGAGCCTCTCACCAAGATGCTTGGCGGATATAACGAGCCGGGCGGATGGTTCTGGGGAATGGTGGTCATAGCAACTATGTGCGTGGTACTGTTCGTGCTCTGCTTCGCCATGACACGCGAGCACCTGAAAACGGTGTCCACCGTGAGCGTCACCAAGGACTTCAAGTCACTGCTGTCGAACAAGCCGTGGTGGCTGCTCATTGGCGCCGCCATCTGCTCAAACCTCTTCAACACTGTGCGAGGCGGCACCGTAGCCTACTACTTCCAGGACATCATAGGCCCTGAGGTGAGCCTGGGCTTCTTCGCCATCAACTTCGTCTTCTACGCCGGACTGTTCCTCGGCGTGGGCGAGGTGTCGAACATGGCGGGCGTGGCACTCTGCGTGCCCATTGCCAACAAGTTGGGAAAGAAGACCGCGTTCATTGTTGTCAACATAGCTCTCATTGTGCTCAGCATACTCTTCTTCTTCGTGCCATGCACGCCCACGGGCTTCTGGCTGATGCTCATACTGCAGGTGGTAATCTCTGTGTTCACGGGTATCATGTCGCCGCTGGTATGGAGCATGTATGCCGACGTCAGCGACTATGCGGAACTGAAGTTCCACACGGCATCCACAGGCCTCATCTTCTCGTCGGCTTCAATGGCGCAGAAGTTCGGCGGAGCTATCGGCGGAGCGGCGGTGCTGTGGCTGCTCTCAGCCTTCGGCTACATCACCAACCAGGAGATACTCGCCGCCGGCGCCGTACAGCCCGGACAGGCTCTCGAATGCCTGCGGTGGCTCATGAGCTTCATTCCCGCAGGAGTAGCAGCACTGGCAGTGATTGTGGTTTCCATCTACCCGCTTACCACTGAGCGCGTGAATGAAATCAACGAAAAGCTGAAGAAGGTACGCTCTGTAGACTGAAAGCTGAACATTACGGAGGTGGAAGCCAGCGAGGCTGACAGCTATTGGCGACGGAGGGTCAGCACATGGTCGATGCAAGGGGGCCACTCCTCGCGATAGTGACTGACAAAGATTAGGGTCTTGTCTTGTCGGCGGCAGAACATCTCTATTATCCCCTTCACCATACGGCGGTTCTGGTTGTCCAAGCCATGCAACGGCTCGTCGAGGATGAGCAGCTGAGGGTCTTTGACAAAGGCGCGAGCCAAGAGCACCAGACGCTGTTCGCCACTCGACATCTGCAGGAACGAGCGCTGCGCCAGCGCCTCCACACCGAACACACGCATCCAGCGCAGGCACTGCTCTTTCTCCTCGGCAGTAGGCTTAATGTAAAGTCCTACGGAGTCCTTCAGGCCACTGGCCACTATGTGAAGGGCGGGAATGTCGCGCTGGTAGCTGCGGTGCATCTCCGGCGACACATATCCTATATTGCGCTTTATCTCCCAGATGCTCTCTCCAGTTCCACGCTGGTGTCCGAACAGCCGGATGTCGCAGGCATAGCCCTGCGGGTTGTCGGCACAGACGAGCGACAGCAGCGTAGACTTTCCCGAGCCGTTCTGCCCAGCGAGCACCCAGTGCTCGCCTCTGTTCACAGTCCAGTCGAGGTCACGGAGAATTGTGCGGTCGCCATAGCGGATGGTAACGCCGCAGAAGCGAACAACCTCGGAAAGCAGGGGCTTATTGGGAAAATCCCCATGAGTCCCATCAGTCCCATTAGTCCCATTAGTCCCATTAGTCCCATTAGTCCCATTATCCCCATTAGTCCCATTAGCCCCATAAGTCCCATTAGCCCCATAAGCCCCAGCCTCAAACTCCTCTCTGCTAACCTTCTGCCGCACCACCATGTCGCTAACCTCCACCACATGCGTGATAAACTCTGGAATCTCGTCAATCTTAGAAAGCACGAGCACCAACTGCAGCTGCCGCTCGGCAGCCACCGTTGACAGCAGCTGGCGCAGCTGCTGGCGCGTCTCGGCATCGAGTCCTATGAAGGGATTGTCCATGATGAGCACCTTCGGCGCGGCAAAGAGCGACGCAGCAAGCTTCATCTTGCGCAGCTCACCGCTCGACAGCAGGATGATGTACTTGTCGAGCAAAGACTCCATGCTGAACAGCTCGTAGACATGGTGCTGCTGACGGCGCCGCTCCGGCGTATCATCGCCCGACAGGCGGAAGGCTTCCTCAAGCTTGGCGCCCACGGTTGGTGTCTCATGGTCAATCTCCATCTGGTTCCAGCGCTGCTGGAGGAAATATGTGCGGTCGTTGTCGCCGCCGTATGTGTCGCGGAAAGCAATATAGCGGATGTTATCGCTCACGAAGGGACTTGCACCAGGGCCGAAGTCGTAGCTCACGGTGGCAGGAAGCAGCGGATGGCGACCCGTCAGCATGTCTACAAACATGGTCTTGCCGGCACCGTTGCGGCCCACGATGGCCAGCTGCTCACCGGCCTCAATGCAAAAATCTACGGGAGCGCGCATAGCCCATGCCGGGTTTCTGGTCACTCCCTGACGAACACTTATCGTAGTCATTATGTCATTATTATCATTATGGTTGCTGTCGCTTTGACACCTTGTCACGGTTCTTGTTCACAAAATCCTTCCAGCCGCGATACTTCGCCGGACTCTCCGGCCGCCCTATCTGCAAGTAGTGGCAGTAGGCTGCGGCAAGGGCATCGGTGGCATCCATGAACTTGCCCATCTCCTCCTCCTTTATCTTCAGCAGACGCTGGAGCATGCCGGCCACCTGTTCCTTCGAGGCACTGCCATTGCCGGTGATGGCCATCTTTATTTTCATGGGAGCATACTCATGAATGGGCACGCTGTGATGGATGGCGGCGGCGATGGCCGTACCCTGCGCACGCCCTAACTTAAGCATAGACTGCACGTTCTTGCCGAAGAATGGGGCCTCGATGGCCATCTCGTCGGGCAGCCACTCGTCGATAATCCCTGTCACACGTTCAAAGATATGCCCTAACTTAAGGTAGCCGTCACCATAGCGGCGAAGGTCGATGACGCCCATGGTCATCATCACCGCACGGGAAGGGTTTCTCTCAACGCGCAGCAACCCATAGCCCATGATGTTGGTGCCCGGGTCTATACCCAATATCACCTTCTCACTCGATGCCTTCACAGTCCCAATATCCTTTGTTTCCATCTCTCTCCTTTTAACAGCCTGCAAAGTTAGGAAAAAAGCTTGTAACAAACGAGGGATTTTGGAAGATTAACGCAATTCGGCCTAAAATAAAAGCATCGGATGCGCCGCTTTTTCGATAGGACGAGTATTCTGTCAATGTAAGCCACCTATGCAAATATTAAGAAACGGGCATTTTGACATGTTTTTCCGTCTGGTAGACAATTACATTAAAGACTCCTACAAAGGACTGGTGTCAACGCTGCTGAAGGAAGAAAAGCTGTCAGTAGGCGAGTTGCGCGAACTGATTTCCCAAGTAGAAACTTACGAAAAAACCAAGAAATGATAACCCTCTTCCTGACATACGAACTGAAAGTAGCCGTTCTGATAGCCACATTCTATATCTTTTGGCGATTGCTGACGGCCAAAGAGACCTGGCACAGGCTTAATCGCATCGTGTTGCTTTCGACAGCAGTAGCATCTTTTATTCTTCCGCTATGCGTGATAACTATCCACCAGACAGTAGAAGTAGATCCCATTCCTATGGAAGCGATAGATGAGACAATGCTGCCAGAGACAACTGTATTACAGCCAGAAACAGCATTCTCGCCCGCAACAGTTACTCCTGAGCAGGAACACCACTTCGACTGGCAATTGATTCTCGCTGCTATTTATATTATAGGTGTCGCTGTGGTTATGTCGAAAATGCTACTATCTATTTGCCGACTGCACAAGATGGCTCTCGAAAGTGAGATTCATCCTCTTTCTGATGGCCGCAAGATAGCTATTAACGAAGAGGCCAAGACGCCTTTCAGTTGGTGGAAGACGGTATTCTTAAACCACAAAGATTTTGAGATGGGCACCTCTGCCCTCCTTACACATGAACTGGGACACATCCGACTGCATCATTCGCTGGATGTGATTCTGATAGAGCTACTTACTGCCCTGCAATGGTTCAACCCCACTATGTGGATGCTCCGTGCCGACTTGCGCACCATCCACGAGTATGAGGCTGATCAGCAGGTTATCTCTCACGGATTCAATGACATTCAGTATCTACATCTTTTAATCCGTAAGGCCGCTGTCCAGAGTGGGTACTCTCTGGCAAACGGTTTTATTAACAGTACTCTCAAAAAACGAATTAATATGATAATGAAACCCAAATCAACTAGCAGAAAATGGCTTCGCTTTGCCTATCTGCTCCCCATCATAGGCGTATCATTAGCAATGTCGGCCAAGATACAAAAGGAAGAGGTGGTAAATCTCGGATCCTCTGTTGTGTTAGATGATCACATAGAGCAACTGACTGATGAGAATCGCCTCATTATGCTCATTGATGATATGGACGATTTGAAGAAGATTGCGCCTAAGAAAGGCTTAACAAGGAAAGTAAAGAGCAATCTTGATTTCAACGATCACTTCACCCGAAAGAGCATAGACGGCAAGACTATCATTGTACATCTGCCCAAAGGTTCTCTATATGAAAACGACAAAGAGTCGAAGAAGATAGATGCCGATATTAATTACGCATTCCCTAAAGGCGGCTTTGAATGGCAACTCAATGGAGTAACGTTTGATGATAACAACATTCCTGCCCTCCATTTTAAGACTCTCAAGAAGATTGAAAATCACTGGAATGGCAAGAAGAATGTAGTGAACCTCATTACAAGTAATGAATCAGCTATCATTCTCAGCAAGAAAGATGGTCAGGAATGTATAGGTGTGAAAGTCCCTGTGGGGGCTTTCTACACCTGGCTGGTTAATGGTCAACTGGCAGAAAGAGGAGTTGTGAAAGAAGACAAATGGCTGAATGTGAGAAGCTTTTGCCCATTGACGGAATACCTTGTAACGCTGGATGGTAAGGAAATAAACAAAAGCTACGTCCCCTACGTACCGCTAAACAGTATCAAGGAAATGAAACTGATACAAGGTGAGAGACCACGACGTATAGAGCTCTACACCCATCATGTAACAGAATTCAATAGAGACACAAACTTTGATTATCCAGCTGAGTATAAAGAAAAAGTAAAAGCATGGATGTTCTTCAAAGCTGTCAACGCCGCCACGGGGCAACAACTCAAAGGGGCTGAGATAACTGTGGTGGAAACGGGACAAAAGGCAAAGACCAACGATGAGGGTTGGTGCGAACTGAAAGTCCCCTTGGGCACTACCGTCAAGGCCTCTTATCCTGGGCTGAAAGATGAGAGCTACGAGATAAATCATATTAATGGCAATGATGTGCAAGGCAGGACATTTTTTATGAGCAAGCCCGACGAGCATATTTATTTGAATGTTGACAAGAAAGCAGAGTTTATTGGCGACAAAGACGAGTGGCTTGCCAAGAATACCCATTTACCCAAGGCCGTAAGTGACGAGGGTATTTCTGGTAATGTAGGCATCTGGTTGGTAGTCAATGAAGACGGCTCGGTAAGTGGTGTCAGACTTAAGCAAGGAGTCAACAAGACGCTGAATGAAGAAGCTCTCCGACTGTTCCGCAGCATGCCCCGTTGGAGACCCGCCCTCAAAGACGGCAAACCCGTCAAGAGTCTTGTCCTTACGAGCGTATCATTCGAGAATGACCGGCAATCATAAGTTATAAAGTCAAAATGCAAACTATTTGCAAACTCCGATAATGCAGACTTATCGGAGTTTTTTCGTACCTTTGCCGCCAGTTTTGTAACTCATAAAAACAAACATTAGATGAAGAAAGCATTATTAAGTCTCTTGATGACAGCCAGCGTAACAGCTGCAACGGCACAGCAGGCAGATCGCTTTGCTGTAACGGTGAAGGTCGATTCGGCCATTGCCAGCGTGCCGCAGAAAGTGTACCTCGTGTCGTATATGGAACGGGAGTTCCAGCTGCACGACTCGCTCGCCATCGATTCCGTTCACCGCATTGGGACGATGCATGGCAGCGTGCCCTACGAGTATAAGTCATTTCACGGTTGAAGCTACCTTTGCAAGTCAGCTTTATACACATATTAGCTAATGTGCGGGCGGGGTTGCCCGCGCTTCGAATGGAAGCACAGCAGAAGTCCACGGCTCTATGCGGCAACTGTGCTGTTTGGTTTCGCGGTCATAATTGATGCCGACAAGTAACAGGCGGTCGGCATACTCGGCGACCTTGGCCGGATACTGCCTGCGGTGAATCTGGTCGATGGCTGCGTCGGCATCCCTGTTAACCTTCAGTTCAACGATGATGGCTGGCGAGTCTACATTCTTGCGAGGAATGAGCACAAGGTCGGCAAAGCCCTTACCAGTAGGCAATTCACGATGTATCACATAGTTGCTGCGCGCAAAGTAGTAGGCAATGCTCAGTACACAGGCCAGCGAGTTTTCGTTGTTGTACGACAGAATACTTGTGTTGTCATCGTGGACGGCTTCAACCCCGCGTGCCACGGCCTCCTCGTCGCCGTTGATGGTATCCTCCAGCAACTGCTCCGACTTCCGTACAGCGTCTACCACATTCTGCCACTTGTTCGCCTTGATAGCCTCTTCCATCTCGCCAGCCACCTCAAAGTTGGGTATGTAACATTCTGACTTGCTGCGGTCGTATGAGAGATAGCCCAGATGGATTAACACAGTCAGCACGTCATCGCGGCTGTGTATCTCCGACAAGTCGTTCTTAAATCCCTTGGTATCCACTTTACATCTGGCACCGCCCAACATGCTGATGATGTCGTCTTTCAGACCTTCATAGTTCATCTTGATATAGCCGGACACTGCATCGGCTGCACCCGTCTTGCCCCAATAGCTCTCACAATAGTTGCTATAGAGCGCCTGCATCACCGAGTTGGGATTGAAGATTGATGACTGTCCGCCAATCTGGTAGCCGTCGTACCATTTCTCTAACTCGCTGTAGTCCATGGCAAATTTCTCTGCCAGTGAGCGCACCTCGTCCGTTGTGAATCCAAAAAAGCCGGCCATGTTACGTGGCGTCACCATCGAATACTCCAGGAAATTGTTCAGTGCCGACTGTGTCTGATACTTCTTGATGGGCAGGATGCCGGTCATATACACGCCGGCAAAGGCCGTGTTGGCACTGACGCTCTTGAACATGCGGCGCAGCCAGTTCACGTAACTGTCCATGCCCTTCGAGCCTGGCGGGAACTCGCGGCAGATGGCATCCCACTCGTCGATGATGAAGAAGAACGGCTTGCCCGTCTTCAGCACAATGCGTAGCAGCAGCGCCATCAGGTCGTCACCCTCTTCTGTGGGCACGTCGGGGAAGGCTGTATGAATGTCGGCACGCACCTCGCGGTCGACAAAACTGACAATACTGTCGTCGCCCTTATATCGTGTAATGAAATCAGTCATGTCAAGGAATATGACCGGATACTTGTTCAGATGCTTTTCGAACGAGGCATCCTGCGCTATCTTCAAGTCGTCAAAGAGGCTGCGCGAGTCGCACGAGTCGTCGTAGTAGGCGCATAGCATCTTGGCTGCCATCGACTTGCCGAAGCGGCGGCAGCGTGTGACGCAGCTCATGCTCTGCTCAGTGAAGAGCGTGCGGTTCACCACGCTTATCAGTTCCGTCTTGTCAACGTACTCGCTGTTCCTGATTCGTTGGAAATCGGCGTTCCCCCGGTTGATAAATATTCCCATATTGTTTCCTATTCTGTTATACGACGCTGCAAAGATACACATTTTTCCTTATAATTGTTTGCCAATGAGGGAAAATCCGCTCCAAAACCTTGAAAATCGACTATCATATCCACAATTATTAGTTAATATTGAGAATATATTAGCCCTTTCTCGCCCATTTCGAAGATAAAATAAATATCATATTTTCCTCCACTATGGCCTTGAATTCATTTTTTTTCCTTAATTTTGCAGTCGAAATGGAAAAGAAGAATGAAACAGGCGCGCAACCGACGGTCTTCAACAGGCTGCTGGCATGGCGCAAGGCCCACGTCAGCGACAGGTTGTTCCTTGTCGTCATGGCATTGGCAATAGGACTCTTCTCGGCTGTTGCCGCCTTTACGCTCCACTGGATAATCCGCCAGATACAGATGCTGCTCACCAGTTCGTTCAACGCGCGCTCGTCCAACTGGCTCTATCTGGTATACCCTGTGATAGGCATCTACCTCACGTCGCTCTTCGTGCGCCACATTGTCCGCGACAACATATCCCACGGCATAACCCGCATACTCTATGCCATCTCTTCGAACAAGTCGAGACTGAAGAGCCACAACATCTGGTCGAGCGTCATTGCCTCGGCCATTACCATTGGCTTTGGAGGCTCCGTGGGAGCCGAGGCGCCGATAGTGCTCACGGGGTCGGCCATCGGCTCTAACCTGGGACAGATGTTCCACCTCGACCGCAAGACCCTGATGACCCTTGTGGGCTGCGGTGCCGCTGGTGCCATAGCAGGAATATTCAAGGCCCCCATCGCCGGACTTGTGTTCACGCTTGAGGTGCTGCTGATAGACATGACCATGTCGTCGCTGCTGCCCATACTCATTTCGTGCGTCACGGCCACATGCTTCACCTATATATTCAATGGCGGCGATGCACTGTTCACCTTCCACTTGGACAACGAGTGGAACGTGAGCCGCATACCGGCCTGCATACTGTTAGGCGTGACATGCGGCCTGATAAGCCTCTACTTCATACGCACCATGGGAGTGTGCGAGGGGGTATTCAGCAAGTTCAAGGACAAGCCCTACGTGAGGCTGGCCGTGGGCGGAGGCATACTGAGCCTGCTCATCTTCCTCTTCCCCGCACTCTACGGAGAAGGGTATAACAGCATCAACCTGCTTCTTAACGGCAGGACCGAGGCCGACTGGAACCTGATACTCAACAACTCGTTCTTTGCAGGGCAGACAACGATGCTCATACCATACATAGCACTGGTGCTGCTGACCAAGGTAGTGGCCACAAGTGCCACCAACGGCGGAGGAGGCTGTGGCGGAACGTTCGCCCCCAGCCTGTTCGTGGGGTGCTTCACCGGATTCCTCTTCTCTCGGCTGTGGAACATGGAGCAGGTGGGCGTCTACATACCAGAGAAGAACTTCGCACTCATGGGCATGGCGGGAGTGATGTCGGGAGTGATGCACGCGCCGCTGACGGGCATCTTCCTCATTGCAGAGCTTACGGGAGGATACTCGCTGCTGCTGCCGCTGATGATTGTCAGCGTCAGCTCATACCTTACCATCATACTCTTTGAGCCGCACAGCATTTACGGAGCCCGATTGGCAAAGGAGGGACGGCTGCTCACACACCATACGGACCATGCGGCGCTGACGCTGATGAACATGGACTCCGTGATAGAGCGCAACTTCCTCGCCGTGAGTCCTGACATGGAGCTGGGGCAGATAGTGAACAAAATCAGCCGCAGCCAGTACTCGGTGCTGCCTGTACTCGATGCTGCCGGCTCCCTGCTCGGCGAAGTGAACATTGCGGAGATACGCAACGTGGTGTTCCGCATTGAACTGTACCACCACTTCACGGCAAGCCAGCTGATGAAGGAGCCACGCGCCACCCTACCCGACTCCACGCCCATGGCCGACGTGGTGAGGCTGTTCGACAGCACCAACGCTGACTGGCTTCCGGTGCTCGACGCCGACAGCCACTTGAAAGGCTACATATCACGCCAGCGGCTATACACACTTTACCGCAAGATGGTGGCCGACATGAGCGAAGACTAACACAACAGAAAAAGAAATGAAAAAGGAAGACCTTAGGATAGTGTTCATGGGAACACCGGAGTTCGCTGTGGAGACACTGCGGGCAATAGTAGAAAACAACTACCGCGTGGTGGCTGTGGTCACACAGCCCGACAAGCCGGTGGGTCGCCACGGCTCAGTGCTGCAGCCATCGCCTGTCAAGCAGTATGCAATGTCTCAGGGACTGCCTGTACTGCAGCCGGAGAAGATGAAAGACCCGGCATTCGTAGAGCAGCTGCGGTCGTATGACGCCAACCTGCAGGTGGTGGTCGCCTTCCGCATGCTCCCGGAAGTGGTGTGGGGCATGCCTGCATTAGGCACGTTCAACGTCCACGCCTCGTTACTGCCGCAGTACCGCGGTGCCGCGCCCATCAACTGGGCCGTAATCAACGGTGAGACACGTACGGGAGTCACCACGTTCTTCCTCGACCACCAGATAGACACCGGCCGCATTATCATGCAATTGCCCTTCGACATCCCCGACGAGGCCGACGTGGAATACGTCTACGACGGGCTTATGCACCTCGGTGCAGACATCTGCCTGAAGACACTGGAGCACATCGTTGAGAGCAACGGCTGCCCAGAGTCGAAGCAGCAAGACGAGATTGCCGACGGCGAGCTGCACAACGCGCCGAAAATCTTCAAAGAGACATGCCAGATAGACTGGAACCAGCCATCGAAGAGCATTTACGACTTCGTGCGCGGGCTGTCGCCGTACCCCGGCGCATGGACGGCGCTTACGACCGCCAACGGCCAGTCGACGACGCTCAAGATCCTACGCACAACCAGGACCAAACTACCCCCGTCCGCGCCAGGCACCATCAGCACCGACCGTCGACACATATTCATAGCCACTGCCGACGGCCAGCTACAGATAGACGAGCTACAGCTTGCAGGCAAGAAGCGCATGACTGCCGCCGACTTCCTAAACGGCACTAAGAACCTTGACAGCTTCCACTGCTAAACAGCTGTCAAAGCTTCCAAGCCTTGTGCCCTCCCCTCGGCTAATCAAAATAAAAATGGTGCGCCACCGCAGTAGCGCACCATTATTAGTTTGTAGTTGAAGAAAGACTCTTACTTACGCAGGCCGAGCTTCTTGATAATGGCACGGTAGCGGTTGATGTCTTTGTTGTAGAGATACTTCAGCAGCTTGCGGCGGCGACCAACCATCATGGTAAGTGAGCGAGCCGTAACGTGGTCCTTGTGGTTAGCCTTAAGGTGCTCCGTCAGGTGCTTGATGCGATAGGTGAACAGAGCTATCTGTGCCTCTGCAGAACCTGTGTCTGTTACCGACTGACCATACTGGCCGAAAATCTCTTGCTTCTTAGCTTGATCTAAATACATGTTGTTAATGATTAATAATTAGTGCGCAAGAACATCTTTCTGACGCCATAACTGCCTTAATCAGAGCAGCCTACGTCTGTCGGATGCATCGGATTTTCCGAAACGCGGGTGCAAAGGTACTAATATTTTCCGATTCCGGCAAGGAAATCAGCAAAAAACTACCCTATTTTTTCTCATCGGCGCCCACCATCTGCACATCCACGGTCACTATGTAGCTGCCAAGGTAGCGCTTATGCCCCTCCTTTATGATTGTCAATGGCAATTTGTTGAGCTTCGACTTAACACCGCCTGAGTGGTAGTCGCCGCCATTGTCCTCGCCATCCACATCCTCAAAGAGAATCATCACCTCCTTGCTGAGGTCGGTGCTCTGATAGGTTCTGCTCTCATAATGCCCGCGGCTGTCGGTATACATTGTCTCGTCCTCATCCTTCAGAGTGACTTTTATGCCACTCAAGGGATAGCCATAGGTATTGGTTACATCGCCGACAATCTGATAGTCGACGGTCGGGTCGCCTGAACCCACACATGACATAATGGTGGAAACAGCGACAAGTGCGCAGCAGAGTGCCACAATAACGTTTTTCACAGCCTTTTTCATTGCTTTTTTCATAAGATTTACAACTTAAAGCCACTTTTCGGCCACAAAGTTACGTTTTTTTTCTGATAAATGTGTATCTTTGCACACATTTTTTATCATAAAAGCAATGATTTCTGTAGAAGATCTGACTGTAGAGTTCGGAATAAAGCCCCTTTTCAGTGGTGCCAGCTTCGTTATCAACCCCCGTGACCGCATAGCCCTGGTGGGCAAGAACGGTGCCGGTAAGTCTACGCTGCTGAAGATTCTGTGCGGGCTGCAACAGCCCACGTCAGGCATTGTTAGCACGCCCAACGACACCACCACAGGCTACCTGCCGCAGGTGATGAACCTGCATGACGAGACCACAGTGCGCGAGGAAGCCCAAAAGGCTTTTGCCGACATGAGCCGCCAGCAGCAGAAGGTGGAGCGGCTGGAAAAACAGATGGCTGAGCGCACTGACTACGAAAGTGCCGACTACATGCTGCTGGTGGAGAAGTACACCACCGAGCACGAGCGACTGCTTATGATGGGGGCCGAGAGCCGCGAGGCAGAGCTTGAACGCACGCTCTTGGGACTGGGATTCGACCGCAGCGACTTCGACCGGCCAACGAGCGAATTCAGCGGCGGCTGGCGCATGCGCATAGAGCTGGCCAAGATACTGCTTGAGAAGCCCGACGTGCTGCTGCTCGACGAGCCTACCAACCATCTCGACATTGAGTCGATACAGTGGCTGGAGCAATTATTGTCGCAGTCGGCCCAGTCTGTAGTGCTGGTGAGCCACGACCGTGCATTTATAAATAATGTGTCGAACAGGACCCTCGAAATATCGTGCGGGAAAATCATCGACTACAAGGTGAAGTACGACGAGTACGTAACTCTGAGGAAAGAGAGGCGCGAACAGCAGCTAAGGGCATACGAGAATCAGCAGCGCGAAATTGCCGAGGCTCAGGAGTTCATAAACAGATTCCGCTATCAGGCCACCAAGGCCATACAAGTGCAACAGAAAATACGCCAGTTGGAAAAGATGGTGCCTATAGAGATTGACGAAGTGGACAATGCCGCCATGCACCTGAAGTTCCCGCCATGCCTGCGTTCAGGCGACTACCCGATAATATGCGATGAAGTAAAGAAGGCGTACGGCGAGCATCTGGTCTTCGACAATGTGAACCTCACCATCAAACGCGGAGAGAAGGTTGCCTTCGTGGGCAAGAACGGAGAGGGAAAGTCAACACTGGTGAAGTGCATCATGGGCGACATTCCCTTCGACGGCGTGCTGAAGGTTGGGCACAACGTTCAGATAGGCTATTTCGCCCAGAACCAGGCGCAGCTGCTCGACGAGCGCCTGACTGTGTTTGAGACCATCGACAATGTGGCCAAGGGCGACATACGCCTTAGAATCAAGGACATACTCGGGGCATTCATGTTCGGCGGCGAGGCGTCGGAAAAGAAAGTCAAGGTGCTCAGCGGCGGAGAGCGCAGCCGACTGGCCATGATACGGCTACTGCTGGAACCCGTGAACCTGCTAATCCTTGACGAACCCACCAACCACCTTGACATGGCATCGAAAGACGTGCTCAAGGAAGCCATACGCGCCTTCGACGGCACAGCAATAATAGTATCCCACGACCGCGAGTTCCTCGACGGCCTCGTCACCAAGGTCTATGAGTTCGGCGGCGGCAAGGTGAGGGAACACCTCGGAGGCATCTACGACTGGCTGAAAGCCATCCCAAGCCCCTCCCCAGAAGAGGATGTCCAGGCTCATAATTCCCAGCCAACATACAAGAACAAAAACTCCTCATCAAGCAATCAGGCATCCACTCTCTTGGAGGGGCCTGGTGAGGTTTCCAAGGCTACCACCTACGCCGCCCGCAAGGAACAACAGAAGCAACTGAGCAAGGCAGAGAAAGCGGTGAAGGACAGCGAACAGAAGATTGAGAAGATGGAACAGCGGCTGAAAGAACTCGACAGCCTGCTCTGCGACCCGGAGAAGGCCTGCGACATGACCCTTGTGGCCGAATATACCGACACCAAGCGCGCACTCGACAATGAAGTGGAACGCTGGGAGCAACTGGCTGAGGATGCGGAGGCACTGCGGTCGCAGTTAAACTAAGAGCAGAAACTCTATAACATTAATAATAATAACAACAATGACATTGAAAAGTTTAGCCATGACGATGACAATGACAGCCATGTCACTCACGTCAATGGGACAAGAGTCCCTTAAGTCGGGCATCGACCTGACCGACATGAACACCAGCGTACGCGCTGGCGATGACTTCTACCAGTATGCCTGTGGCGGCTGGATGAAGAAGAACCCGCTGCCCGCAGCCTACTCGCGCTACGGTTCCTTCGACCGACTGGCCGAGGACAACAACAAGCGCATCAACGGCATTCTCAAGGAGCTGTTAGAGAACACATACCCCGAAGGAACTGTTGAGCAGAAATTGTCAGACCTCTACAAGATGGCTATGGACTCCGTACGCCGCGAGAGCGACGGCGTGAAGCCCGCCATGACCATCATCAACAAGCTGGAGGGAGCCAAGACAATAAAGCAGCTCTTCGACGTGCAGCTACAGATGGCGGCCTATGGCGACACCGAATTCTACCGTGCAGGCATGGGTGCTGACGACAAGAACGCCTCACAGAACATACTCAACGTGTCGCAGGGCGGCATAACCCTCGGACAGAAGGAGTATTACTTAGACAGCGACGAGGCCACGGTGAAGATTCGCGAAGCCTACAAGAAGCACATCGTAAACATGTTCCAGCTGTTCGGCTTCAGCAAGAGCGCCGCCACGAAAAAAATGAAGAACGTGCTCAGGATTGAGACCGAGCTGGCCAAGGTGTCGAAGAGCCGCACCGAGCTGCGCGACCCGCAGGCCAACTACAACAAGATGACGCTCAAGGAGTTTGCCGCCAACTATCCCAGCCTGAAGCTCGAACAGGTGATGAACGCACAGGGGCTGAAGAGCCAGTACATGCAGGAGATGGTGGTTGGCCAGCCCGCATTCATGGAGGGCGCAGAAAAGCTGGTGGCAAAGCTCAAGCCAGCCGAATACCGCGACTACATGGAATGGGGAGTGGTGCACGGAGCCGCCGGAATGCTTAACGACGCCGTTAGGGAGGAAAGCTTCAACTTCTTCGGGAAAACAATGTCGGGACGCAAGGAAGACCACCCGCTGTGGCGACGTGCCACCAACCAGGTACAGGCGGTCATGGGCCAGGCATTAGGAAAAATCTACGTGGAGCGCTACTTCCCCGCAGCAGCCAAGGAGCGCATGACAAAGCTGGTGAAGAACCTGCAGATAGCCCTCGGAGAGCGCATAGCTGCTCAAGACTGGATGAACGACTCGACAAAAGTGAACGCCCTGCTAAAGCTTAACACATTCTACGTGAAGGTGGGCTATCCCGACAAATGGATAGACATGACAAAGCTTAAGATTGACACAAAAAAAACTTACTTTGACAACATGATGGAGTGCTCCAAGTTCTGGAACGACTACCAGATTGACCACACCGCAGGAAAGCCCGTGGACAACGACGACTGGTACATGACTCCGCAGACTGTTAACGCCTACTACAACCCAACCACCAATGAGATATGCTTTCCCGCTGGAATACTGCAAGTTCCGTTCTTCGACATGACTGCCGACGATGCCTTCAACTACGGTGCCATAGGCGTAGTAATAGGCCATGAGATGACCCACGGATTCGACGACCAGGGCCGACAGTTTGACAAGGACGGAAACATGCATGACTGGTGGACTGAATCAGATGGAAAGAACTTTACAGAACGCACCGACAAGTACGCCGATTTCTTCTCCGCCATCAACGTGCTGCCCGACCTGAAAGCCAACGGCCGTCTGACGCTGGGCGAAAACCTTGCCGACCACGGCGGACTGCAGGTGGCATTCACCGCCTTCAAGAACGCCACCAAGAACAAGCCCCTGCCCGTAATCGACGGCATGACGCCCGAACAGCGTTTCTTCATGGCATACGCCGGTGTATGGGCCGGCAACATCACCGAGGCTGAGATACGCCAGCGCACAAAGAGCGACCCCCACTCATTAGGAGAGTGGCGCGTGAACGGTGCACTGCCACACATAGACATGTGGTACGATGCCTTCGGCGTGAAAGAGGGCGACAAGATGTACATTCCAAAGGAAAAACGCCTGCAACTATGGTGATTTGGCTTGAAAGACACAATAAATATCCGTCGTAAATAAATTTACGGCGGTTTTTTTTGCCATATCAGTTTTTATTTGTAACTTTGCGGCCAATACAACTAAAAAACGAAACTCCATGCCAGACGAAATAACTATCAGACCTAATGCCGCGGGCAGCAACTCAGAGACGATGCAGCGAGAAGAGCTGCAACAGAGCCTCCCTTCCAACGACACCACCGCACAGAGCCAGACTATCGCGCGGCAGGCCACAGGTGTTGCCTGCCCCTATTGTCATACCATCAATGATGCCGACGCATCCTTCTGCGCCAGCTGTGGCAAGCCGTTGCGCAAGGGCGCATGCCCAAACTGCGGCAGCGAGCTTGACCTCGACGCCGACTTCTGCGAGGTGTGCCACCAATATGTCCGCCACGACATCTGTTCCTTCTGCGGAGCATCGATAAGCTCCGACGATGCCTTCTGCCCCGAATGCGGCAGTCCAAGGGGAGGCATTGTGTGCCCCACATGCAACACCCTGAACAACTTTGCCTTCTGCAAGATGTGCGGCACACCGCTCACCGACGAGGCCAAGGGAATGGTAGAGCAGATACGCCAGCAACCAGAGTTCGAAATGCTGAAAGAGGCCGCACGCGAGCTTGACGAGCTTAACATGCAGGTGCCATACAAGTCAGAGCGCGACGTAATCAGAGACCAGATGAACGAGAAGCTGCGCGAACGGATACTGCTGCTACTGGCAAGAGACAAAGGCGTAGCCAACCCTATCGTTCCGCCAATGGAGAAGAAGCGCATGACAACGGAAGAGCTGATGAAGAAAAAGGAAGAGAAGCAAAAACAGATAACCGACATCCTGGACAGAATGGCATTACCGCCAATGGCATCGCCCGCCAAGGCCCGCAACTACGCCATGGCCCAGAAGCCGATGGGAGTAAGACTGGCATGGGTCTGCAACTTCAAGCACGCCATGCACTCCAGCCCCTGCGGCTGCGCCAAGCCACAGTTGGGCGGCAAATGGATTATCTTAGGCAGGAACAACAACCAAGAGATTAAGGACGACAAGTAAACATCGACTATGGACTCATTCACCGACGACAATACACTACGAACACTCAACACCCAAGGCAACGCCGCCGGAAAAGGCCTCACCTTGGACGACCAAAGCACCTTCAAGCCCACGGACAAGTCTGCGATGTCGCAGCCGTCGTTCACGTTCAGGGCGGAAAGAACCGTACAGGGCGACACCGCCACGCCAACCACCAACGACGACAATGACACGTTCTTCCTGAAGGGCAAGACATACAAAAGCATCAAGTGCCTCAGCGACAGCTCGGGTGAAGCGCAAGTGTTCCTGGTGGAGCACGACGGCACCGAGTATGTGCTGAAAATCTACTATCCCAACTTCGATGTCAACAAGAAGCTGCTGCTTACCATACGCTCTTTCCAGTTCGAGATGATAGTAAGGCTCTACGACTTCGGAAAGACATACGTCAACGGCAAGCACCGCTACTACGAGCTGATGGAATACCTTCGCGGCGGCACTCTCAACCACTACAAGCTGGGGCACGACATGAACCGCTTCCGCCGCATAGCCCTACAGGGAGCTGCCGCACTGGCCTACTGCCACAACAACAACATACTGCACAAGGACATTAAGCCCGGCAACTTCTTCTTCCGCGACGATAGCCACGAGGAACTGGTGCTCGGCGACTTCGGCATATCGTCGATGCTGGAAAAAGACGGCAAGGCACACCGTACGACGCAAGCCCGCACACCCATCTACGCAGCACCGGAAATGTACACCGACGTAATCGACGGCGTGGTAGAGCTGACACCAGCCGCCGACTTCTACTCATTGGGCATCACGCTCTTCACCCTTTGGCTCGAAGAGAACCCGCTAAGCGCCAACGAGCGCATCATGATGAGGCAGAAGAACGAGGGCAGACTGCCCAGGCTCAACGAACTGCCGGAGGAGGTGAAGCACATAGTGCAGGGACTGACTGCCGTCAACCCCATGAACCGCTGGGGACTGGAGGAGGTTGAGAAGTGGTTCCAGGGCGAGGAGGTGCCTGTTGACATCAGCTCGCCGTACCTCAGATACAAGAGCTTCATCGTAGACCCCGAGCGCAACCTCGTTGCCGACAACGTACACGAGCTAATACCACTGCTCGTAGACAACGAGCGGTTAGCCATCGGCTACCTCTACAACGGACGCATAAGCCAGTGGTTGGAATCATGCGGCAATGTGAAGCTGGCAACAGTGGTGAAGGACATCGTTGTAAACCGCTACCCCGTTGACCAGCACGCAGGACTAATAGCATCGGTATATGCCATGGAGCCCACATATCCTTATACGGACGTGACAGGAAACGTATGCGACGACATTCACGACATTGCCATCTCGCTGCTCAGCTATCAAGACCAGTACGGCATGCTGCTGCGCAACCCCAACGACTCGCTGTTCCTTTATTTAGAGAGCCACACAAAGTGCGACATCGACCGCCTGCGCTCTTACTTCGGCCACTCAGCCTCCAACCTCGACCATGTAAACAACAAAAAGATAGACACCCGCATAGCCATACTGAAATGCGTCTTCGAGATAGACAAGGACATTCCGTTCCTGACCAAGTACCAGTCGTCTACCATTGAGGACATTGTCAGAGCCTTCGGCAATGAAAAGCTCACCGATGACGACTGGCACAGCCTCACCGACGGAAGGCTGCTGTCGTGGATGCTGAACCACGAGGACATGATGGCCTGCGAGAGCCTGCGCATACTCACCCGGGGGCAGCAATACTCCGACGCGCTGGCCTACAAGGTGCTCTACAACCTCGACCGCAAGGCTGCCTACGACCTGAAGGGCGCCAACACCCCCGAGAAGGTGGGCCACATACTCAACAAGCGCCTGCAAGACGCCGAGCACTTGGACGACAAGGAGTTTGCCAAGGCACTCAACGATTTTGCCGACCCCAACGGCCGCTTTGCCTACTTTGCACAGCTGCACGGATGGGTGGAGGTCCTGGCCGAGTCCGGCCGCACGTTCGACTTCAAGTCGGAGGAGAACAAGGAGCGCCTGGGTTCCTACGACCTGAAGACAGCGGCATACAGGTTCTGCCGGATACTTGGCGTGACGCCCACCTACCTGCTGCCTGACGGCACCGAACTCACCGACGGCCGCTCCATTTCCCCCAACACCAAGCCACAGGTGATGGGCGAGCTCAGAAACGGCAACCTGGCACAGTGGATGGCCGTCTTCTACCACGAAGACCCCGCACGCGACTTCTCCGAGCAATACTCATACGAGCACGAACTGGAAAAGTGGGTGCTGGCGCTCGGCGAGATAGACAAGACACAGACATTCTACAAGCGCTTTGTGGATGCCTGCAACGAAACGTCACGGAAGATGAACGAAGTGCGCACAGGATGGCAAAACGCCAAGCGCAAGGAAAACACCTGGCGCTACACTTTCTACGGCCTCTGCGCCGTGTGGATGCTGCTGGTGCTCATCTTCGGAGTCAGCGGCCGCGACTTCATGCTGCGACACTCGTTCATAACAATAGGAATGCCATTGGGAGGCATGACGGCAATAATAGTGGCCACCAGGGCATACTTCAGGGGCTACGGCAGCCTCATGTCGGCACTGTGGGGACTGGTAGGCGCTCTGTCGGCCTTCATCCCCATCTGGGTAATGAAGTTTTGCAACACCAACGCACCGGGGCTGTTCAACATTGCCATCGTGCTGATGACGCTCGTCTACATGCTCGTGTGCCACCTTACAGATTTCAGAGGCGACGAGAAGGCCGACAACAAGCTTATCAACGAGGTTATGGAAGACGACATACAGTCAACGCTTATAGAGCCTCTCTACTACACATTCAAGACAAAGTCGTACAGGTTCAAAGGCTCTAAGTTCGGACTGCTCGACGACGTGTCCGACCAAGTGCGCTCCATATCCGGAGAGTCCGTGCTCCATTACATCCTCTGGAGCCTGTTAGTGGCTGGCCTGGTGGCCGAGTTTGTGGTGTTCAGCCCCAAGCTGCTTAACCTCCGCAACCCCTACCTCGACAGCAACTGGAAGCTCCAGCCAACAAAGGTCATCAAACAATTAGAACGCGACGTAGAATAATGAAGTGTGAGCATTGTCACCAAGAGAACCGCAGCATAGCAAAGTTCTGCCGGCACTGCGGACACCCACTTGCCAACCATAACGTGCTCGACAAGCTGGTGGGACTTTCAGACCTGAAAGCCCAGCTCAAGACAATTGTCGATACTTACACCTACCTGCACTCCAGAAAGGACATTGCCAACGTGCGGCTATCCGTAAATGCCATAATAATAGGTGAGACAGGCACAGGCAAGACAGCACTGGCAGAAATCGTGCGCGACTACTTCTACCAGCACAAGATAATAGACAAGCCAAAGCTCACGATGGTTGATGCCGTGGACTACAGCCGCTTCGTAGACAAGTGGGACGACAACATAAAGAAAGCACGCAACGGCATACTCTTCTTCGACAACGTGCAGAAGCTGCTCCCCGACAAGTACTCAAACCAGGTGAACCCGCTGGACAAGCTCTTCGTGGAGATGGACAAGTGGGACGATACGCCCATTGTGTTCATGTCAGGACTGCCAAAGGGACTCGACGACTTCCTTGAGAGCAACCCGGCAGTGGCAAACCGCTTCAAATACACCTTCCGCCTGCCAACACCGGGCTACCAGGAGCTTTGCGACATCACCAAGGAAACACTGCGCTCACGCTACGGCCTCACCGCCTTCTCGCCAGAGGCCGACAAGCAGCTGCGCCGCTACTTCAAGCACCAGATAAAGACCAAGGACGACACCTTCGGCTACGGTCACGTGGCCATCAAGACAGCCGAGGACATCTTCACATCGTTCATAAGCCGCGGAGCTGCCGACAAGCAGATAGAGGTGAGCGACATCAGAGGCTACGTGCCCAAGGAGCGGACACTCGACGAGATACTCCACGACCTGGACTCTTTCATAGGCATGGACGAGGTGAAGCAGGCTGTGCGCGAGATTGCCTTCTCGGTACAGAACAGCATACAGAGACAGGAGCGCGGACTGGGAGAACAGGAAAAGCTCTCCATGCACATCATACTCACCGGAAACCCAGGCACGGGAAAAACCACCATAGCACGCAAGTTAGGAGAGATACTGGCCGCCATAGGCTACCTCGACAGCGGACACGTAGTAGAGGTAGACCGCGCCAAGATGGTAAGCCCATACCAGGGCGAGACACCCAAAGTGGTGGACAGGCTCTGCGACAAGGCCATGGGAGGAATACTCTTCGTAGACGAGGCATACACGCTGGCACCGGTAAGCCAAGCCGGCGACCGCGACAATCAGGGGGCACAGGCATTGGAGAAGCTGATGAAGCGCATGGAGGACGACCGCGGGAAGTTCGTCGTCATAGCTGCCGGATACCGCACGGAGATGGACAACCTGTTCCGCGTGAACCCCGGATTCAAGAGCCGCTTCAACTACTTCCTCAACATCGACGACTACTCACCCGAACAGCTGTTCGACATAATGTGCGTCTTCGCACGCGAGAAGAAGTACATCTTCTCCGAGCAGGCCAAGGCCAAGGCCATGCGCTGCATCACCGACATGTACAACATGCGCGACAAGGACTTCGCCAACGGCCGCACCATGCGCACACTGTTCGACGAGATATGCAAGAAGCAGGCCCAGCGGCTGCAGTACAATGACATATCGGCGATGAGCAACGAACAGCTGATGACCATCGAGGACGAGGACGTGCCCTACGAGACACCGCAGGCCGTCAGTTACACCGACTGCCTAAAGAAACTCGACGGACTGGTGGGACTGTCGGCAGTGAAGAAGGAGATTTCCAACCTCGCCGCCTTCCTCAACCTGCAGATACGCCGCGGAGAGAGCAACACCTTCCAGGGCAAGCACTACGTGTTCACCGGTAATCCGGGCACGGGAAAGACCACCGTGGCGCGCATCATGGCCGACGTGTTCAAGACCCTCGGAATTGTGGCTCGCGGACAGCTCGTTGAGGCCGACCGCTCAAAGCTCGTGGCTGGCTACAGCGGCCAGACAGCCATCAAGACCAACCAGCTTATCGACACCGCCCTGGGAGGAGTGCTTTTCATCGACGAGGCATACACACTGAAGTCGAACGACGGCGACTCCTTCGGTGCAGAGGCCATCGACACCCTGCTGAAGAGACTCGAGGACGACCGTGGAAAGTTCGTATGCATTGTTGCGGGTTACACCGACCAGATGCACGACTTCATCGACTCCAACCCGGGACTGAAGAGCCGCTTCACGCAAACCATACACTTCGACGACTATTCACCCGACGAGCTGACGGAGATATTCCTCAACCTGGCCAAGGAAAAGAAGTTCATCGTAGACGAGGAGACCAGCGCCTCCATACACCGGCAGTTCGAGCAGCTCTACCTCCGCCGCGACAAGAACTTCGGCAACGCCCGCGAGGCACGGCGCATCTTCAACGAGGCCATCGAGAAGCAGAGCCAGCGCCTTGTGGGACTCATGAGCGATCCCAGCCTCAAAGAGGAGGACATGTACAAGATTCTGCCCGCAGACCTTCCAACAGCCCAGAACGAAAAGGCACGTCCGCTCGACGAGGTGCTCAACGAACTCGACGACTACGTGGGCATGCGCTCGGTGAAGAACTCCATACGCAGGCTGGCCGTGCAGAGCATGTTCATGAAGCAGAGAGCCGCCATGGGCGCAGGAAAAGTGCAGCAGATGGCCATGAACTTCATACTTACCGGCAACCCGGGTACAGGCAAGACCACGATAGCACGAAAGATGGGAGAAATACTCTACTCCATGGACATACTACCCACAAGCCGCGTGCTCGAAACAAGCCGGGCAACGCTGGTGGGAAAGTACATGGGCGAGACGCCGAAAATTGTGAACAAGATGTGCGACAAGGCCATGGGAGGAATACTCTTCATCGACGAGGCATATACGCTCAGCGAAAAAGACGACCAATACGGCAAGGAGGCCATAGACACCCTCATGAAGCGCATGGAGGACGACCGCGGGAAGTTCGTAGTCATTGCAGCAGGCTACAAGGACAAGATGGATGCCTTCATGCAGACCAACTCCGGCCTTGCAAGCCGCTTCACCCACAAGCTGCACATCGACGACTACAACGAAGACGAGCTGCTGGCCATCTTCAAGAAAATGGCACAGCGAGAACAGTACACACTGTCGCCGCCCGCTGAGTTCAAGGTGCTCAACGTCATCTACAAGATGATGATGAACAAGGATGCCACCTTCGGCAACGCCCGCGAGATGCGCAACCTGCTCGACGCCACCATACAGCAGCTCTCGCAGCGCGTGTCGCAGCTACCGCCCGACCAGATAACCAAAGAGACCTACCAGGTCATATTACCAGAAGACATTACAGAATTATGATTATTTGCCCAAGTTGTAAAGAAGAAATAGAGGACAACAGCCACTACTGCGACCAGTGCGGACAGGCACTGCTCTACTGCGACCGCTGCGGCCGCGTGGGGTTAGGACGCAGGTGTACACACTGCGGAGGACTGATGGTAACGCCCGACGGACTGGGGCACAAGGGCACAAGCGTCATGAACGCCACATCGATGTCTACGGGAATACCATCGCTCTCTACCAGCAACGTCGGAGTGTCACAGCCCTCACCCAGCAACTCCCTGCCCATGCTCATGCTTTACAACGATAGCCTGAACATACGCATACAGGGCATCAACGGAGCAGTGATAGGCCGACGGCAAGGCCCCTACACACAGTTCTTCGCACAGAACATGTACGTATCGGGACTTCACGCACAGCTCAAGTACAACGGACAGTCGGGATGGAGCATCTGCGACAAGCACTCCTCGAACGGCACCATGGTCAACCAGCACTCCCTGCAGCCCGACGTGGAGTTCACCATCAAGAACGGCGACATTGTCACCCTGGCTAACGTCAACCTGCAAGTCAGCATCAGCTGAGTCGGCATTCAACAATAACATAAAGAATATGGAATTCAGATTAACCGCCGACTGCCACGTCGGATGTGTGAGAGAGAACAACGAGGACATGATACTCGTAGGAAGCACCTTCCTGCGCAATGACAAGCTGTCGTGGATTTTCAACACCGACGAACAGGAGAGGTTCATCGTTGCCGTGGCCGACGGCATGGGAGGCCACAACAGCGGAGAGGTGGCAAGCAGCGACACACTGCACAACCTGCACTACTTCTTCAACGACATACCTTCCGGACTTCCTACGAGCGACTTCAACGAGGCCATACACGTATGGCTGAAGTCCATCAACAGCATGATAGAGTCGAAGGGACTCGTCGACCCCATATACAAAGACATGGGAACAACACTCGTCGCACTCGTACACTACGGCGGACAATTCTACTGGCTCAACTGCGGCGACAGCAGACTATACATCATGCACAAGGGGAAGCTCCGGCGACTAACCACCGACCACTCGCTTAACGAGCTGCTCGGCCAGAAGAAGCACTCCAACATCTTAACCAACTGTATAGGAGGAGGATGCAAAACGTCGTACATCGACATCGTGGTATGCACAAACGACATACAGCCCAACGACACCATAGTGCTATGCAGCGACGGACTCACCGACATGATCTCCGACAAGGAGATGGCCGACATGCTCGCCAAAGGCTACGATGCCTCACAGCTGCGCAAGGCCGCCATCGACGCCGGAGGCAGCGACAACATTTCTGCCTGCGTAATTTACACCTATTAAATATATATAATATAAAGTGCCATTAAGACTTCCCGACAGACTGCCGGCAATAGACCTGCTCAAGCAGGAAAACATTTTCGTGATGGACGCCACACGCGCCCACTCACAGGACATACGCCCCCTGAAAATAGTAGTGCTCAACCTCATGCCGCTGAAAATCACCACCGAGACCGACCTCGTGCGCCTGCTCTCGAACACACCACTGCAGCTTGAGATAAGCTTCATGAAGCTACAGAGCCACACACCGAAGAACACACCCGTGGAACACATGATGATGTTCTACCGCAGTTTCGAGGACATGCGCCACGAGAAGTTCGACGGAATGATCATCACCGGGGCTCCCGTGGAACAGCTCGACTATGAGCAGGTGAGCTACTGGGAGGAAATAACCACCATCTTCAAGTGGGCACGCACCCACGTCACCAGCACCCTCTACATCTGCTGGGCGGCCCAGGCCGGGCTGTACTACAACTACGGCGTGCCCAAGTACCCGCTGCCCACAAAGATGTTCGGCATATTCCCGCAGCGAATACTCATGCCCACGCTGCCCATCTTCAGAGGCTTCGACGACGAGTTCATGATGCCCCACAGCCGACATACAGAGCTGCACCGCGACGACATCACGGCGTGCCCAGAGCTGACGCTCATCGCCGAGTCCGACCACAGCGGAGTGAGCATAGTCATGGCCCGAGGCGGGCGCGAGTTCTTCATAACAGGTCACATGGAATATGCACCGGACACCCTCGACCGCGAATACCGCCGCGACAAGGACATACGCACCGACGTGGCCGTTCCGGTGAACTATTACCGCGGCGACAATCCCGACAACCCGCCACACGTCACATGGCGCGCCCATGCCAACCTGTTCTATGCCAACTGGATAAACTACTATGTCTACCAGGAGACACCATACAACATCGACGACATCAAGTAGAAGCCACAACATACAACATCGACGACATCAAGTAGAAGCCACAAGTCGCCGCCTGAAATTTGAGAGTAAAGAGTAATGAGAGAGCTTGAACTGCTGGCTCCGGCAAAGAACATGGAGTGCGGCATGGCTGCCATCAGTCATGGTGCAGATGCTGTCTACATAGGAGCACCGCGATACGGAGCACGCGCTGCCGCAGGCAACAGCGTGGCCGACATCGCAGCCCTCTGCGCCTATGCTCATCAGTTCATGGCCAAGGTCTATGTCACAGTCAACACCATAATCTTCGACGACGAGCTCGACGACACCCGCCAACTGCTGTCACAGCTGGCCGATGCCGGTGTCGACGCGGTGCTCATACAGGACATGGCGCTGCTAAGCAGCTCTTCACTCCCCACCCTTCACCCAACACTTAACCTTCACGCAAGCACACAGACCGACAACCGCACACCAAAGAAGGTGGCATGGCTGCGCGACATGGGGTTCACGCGCGTGGTGCTCGCCCGCGAACTGTCAGTCGACGAGATCAGCGCCATACACCGGGCCGTGCCCGACATCGAGCTTGAAGTCTTCGTCCACGGTGCCCTCTGCGTCAGCTACAGCGGACTATGCTATGCCTCGCAGCACTGTTTCCACCGTTCCGCCAACAGGGGAGAGTGCGCACAGTTCTGTCGCATGCAGTTCGACCTTGTCGATGCCGACGGACGAGAGCACATTCACCAGCAGCACCTGCTCTCGCTGAAAGATCTGAACCTCAGCCGCCACATCGGCGAGCTGGCCACTGCCGGGGCCACATCGTTCAAGATTGAGGGAAGGCTGAAAGACTCCTGCTATGTAAAGAACGTCACCGCAGCCTACAGCCAGTTGCTCAACAGCTTCATTGCCGACCACCCCGGAGAGTACCGCCGCACGTCGATAGGACAGTGCCGCTACAACTTCACCCCAAACCTGCTGAAGACCTTCAACCGCGGCTACACCACATACTTCGTCAACGGCCGCCAGCCCGACATCACGTCGCCCCTCACGCCGAAAGCCATAGGCGAGCCTGTGGGCATCGTGCGCCAGCTGTTGCGCGACGCCATCGTCACAGACGGCAGCACCACCTTCACCAACGGCGACGGCCTCTGCTTCTTCAACGACGAGCAGCAGTTAGAGGGCTTCCGCGTCAACCGCGCCGAAGGCCGGAAGCTCTTCATGCTCAGCATGCCCGCCGGCCTGCGCGCAGGCATGCAGCTCTTCCGCAACAGCGACATGCTCTTCGAACAGCAGCTGGCACGCCCCGACAGCGCCATACGCAAAATACCCGTCAGCATGGCTCTCGCCGAGACCGCCGACGGATTCCAGCTCGCAGCTCGCATGCTGCACGACCATAACGACACCGCGGCCGGACAAAGTGAGTGCACAGCAACCGTCAACATGGCCAAGCAAAGAGCCGACAAGCCGCAGCACGACAACATAGTACGCCAGCTCAAAAAGCTCGGCAACACACCCTTCGAGTGCAGCGACACAGACATCGCGCCCGACTTCCCATACTTCATCCCCAACAGCGTGCTCACAGAGCTGCGCAGGAGTGTATGCGAAAAGCTAAGCGAGGAAGTGATGTTGAACAGTGAGAAAAAGCTGGACGAAAAGCGGGATGGCCACGAAAGGGCAATGCCCCCACAGCCTGGCTATCCTCCTGAAGACTCCTACCTCTACAACGCCGCCAACAGCGAGGCCCGCACCTTCTACCGACAGCAGGGCATAGAGGCCGGAGAGGCCTTCGAGCTGAACGAACCCCACAAGGCCATGCTCATGCAATGCCGCCACTGTCTGCGATACGCACTCGGCCACTGCCTGCGCCACGGCGGCAAGCCGGCACCCTGGCGCGAACCACTCAGCCTGCGACTCGCCGACGGGCGCATGTTTCCGCTGGCGTTCGACTGCAAGCGCTGCCAGATGAACGTCATGAAAAAACTCACCATGCTGGCCATAGTGCTGGCAGCCACACTCTTCACCGCCTCATGCACCAACGGAGGACAGAGGCTGCACGACACATGGAACGAGGAGGAAGAGACAACCGACACCGCCATGACCAAGACGGACATGGCAACGCAAAGCCCATACTACAGGCAGAACGACAACTTCATAGTCAAGGCCGACTCGCTGCACCTCATCGAGCAACTGCCAGCCGAGGCCGTCAGCGACATGCCGGTAGACACCATCACACTGCACAAGGGCGACAGGATAGTTGTTGCCGACATCATCACCATGTCTGCCGACAGCACCGACTCGGTGTGGGTGCGCGTGGCACGCGACGAATACACCATAGGATGGTCCAGAGAAAGCACACTGCTGCCCGCCACCAAGCCCGCCGACACCATCTCGCAGTTCATTGACTTTTTTGCCACGACACACCTCGTGGTCTTCTTCGCGCTCATACTCGGAGTGGCCGTGTTCTACAAAACCCATCCCCGCACGCCCATAGTCCACCTGCGCGACATCAGCTCCTTCTACCCCACCCTGCTCGTTCTGCTCGTTGCCACAACAGCCACGATCTACAGCAGCATACAGGCTCACGACATTGCCACCTGGCAGCAGTTCTACTTCCACCCCACGCTCAACCCCCTCGACGCTCCCGCCCACCTGCGGCTCTTCATCTTATGCTGCTGGGCCTGCGTGGTGGTGGCCATAGCTGCCATCGATGACACGCGCCGCTATCTGACGCTGCCCACCGCCGTTGCCTACCTCTTAGGGCTGGCCGCCGTCTGCGCACTGGCCTACATAGTGTTCAACGTCACCACACGCTATTACATCGGCTACCCCCTGCTCATTGCCTATGGTTTTTTCAGCATACGCCACTACATGCGCCACAACCACGCCCCCTACCGCTGCGGGCACTGCGGACAGCCCATGCTGCGCAAGGGCAACTGTCCCAGGTGCGGCACACTAAATAGCTAAAAAGCCCCCTCCTAACCTCCCCCTTGGGGGAGGAAGGCTTCACGCGTCATCTCCACAGCCAGCGTATGCTTGCGGAAGTAGCCGAACGACACGTAGTCGAGGCCGCCGAAGCCCCGCTTCGAACCCCACGAGTTCTTCATGATGAAATAGCGGCGTCCACGCTCGTCGTGGGCCAGCCCCACAATGCTCATGGCGTGGGAGGCACTCTCCCAGCACACGCCATGACCCTCCTTCACGGCACACTCCGTCCTATGGAGCAGAGTGTCGATGTTTACATTGAGGAATTTATTGTGCAGCCAGTTGTCATCCAACTCCACGTCCACCATTTCGCCGTAAGGTTTCCCTCTGTCGCTGGTAAGCAACACATACTCTTCCGGAGCGCATACAGAGTGCGCAAACTCCAACGGGGTGTACTGCGCACCAAGCATGAACACCCACCGCGGTGCAGGCACGTCACGACTACGCATGGCATCGTAGCCCACAACGCCGTATTTCTCTATCATGGCAATGAGCGTGGCACCCATGCCGCGCCCCGACTTAGGCGCCGCCGGCTCATGCTCCAACATCTTCTCAATATATGCCGGCGACAGATTGACGGAGTCGCCGCGAAGCAGGTGCTCCGTCTCAATGGCGGCAAGCATGGCATAGATCCAGCACGACTGGCTCTTACCCTGGTCTTTCACCGGTGTCATGCGGTTCATCACATCGGTAACCATCGGCCCCTTCGGCTGCTTCTCGGCACAAGCCGCCACCACCAACGCCAGCACTACACATATCCATTGTCTCATATCTCCACAATCAAAAAATCGCTCGAAGTAGCAATCCCATGTGCAAAGTTACACCTTTTTCAGCAAACACCAAGTGCAACCATCCCCACAACCTCAATTTTAAGTATATTTAATTCAAGCAACGCAAAACATATCGCAGCCGATGCCATAGGCATCAGATAGGGGTAGCCAGCCATACAGCTGTGCCAGAGGTACGGCGAAATGGCTGGGAAGACTGAATGAGCCCACTTTAAAAAGTCAAAACCATGATTAAGACGGCAAAAAACGGAGCGCAGCCACTCCCCTCCCATCAAGGGGAGGGGCAGGGGTGGGGTCTGTAACATCCTGACAGCGAAGAAGATACTGACCCCACCCCCAAC
>JAFSKJ010000104.1 GCA_017449025.1 Prevotella sp.
ATTTTTTATGAAAAAGGGTGTCAGGGTGACAGAATGCCCTGCCACAAAGCGTTTGCACCCTGTTTGAGGGTGACAGAGGGTGACAGGAGGGTGACAGGTCTGACAATGGACTTTACACACATTACGGAGCTAAAGTGGCACCTTTTTGAAATTAAGTGGCACTTTACGGTCGTAAAGTGCCACTCTACGGATGGGCCTCAATGTTTCAAAATGATATTCCCTATAAAGATTCCACTTGCTTTCACCACATTTTCCTTCTGTCCTTATACCCTTTAGCTAACACTATTCAATTTTTCCCCTCAATTATTTGCCAAATAAAAAAAAGTTTGTACCTTTGCACCGACTATTAGCCCAAATGGCAAATAGGTCAACATAACGCAAACAAAGGGCGTTACTGCACGTTTACTTCGACATCCGAATCTCGCAAATTCTTTGTCCACAAGTAGCGATACAGAACGTCCTTAATAAAGATTATTACACTATGAAAAGAAAATTCCTACTATTTGTTGCGATGTTACCGATTGTGACAAGTGTCTTTGCCATCAAAGAGGAAGTTGGTGGCATCTGGTATGTTATCTCAAAGGATAACAAGACAGCAGAAGTTACCAGTGGAGATTATTGGGGGTATTATTCCAACAGCATTGAGATTCCCCCAAGCATTGTATACGAAGGTGACACATGTGAAGTGACAGCCATTGGAAACAAAGCCTTTGCCTTTTCTAACTACATAACCTCAGTGACTGTCCCTAACAGCGTCATCACCATAGACGAGGAAGCTTTTTGTGAGTGTAGCAACCTCTCCAGCATCACCATTCCCATCAGTGTGAAAAGCATAGGACGAGAGGCATTTAAAGGCTGTTCCAGCCTTACAGAAATTTCCATTCCACAAAAGATAACAAAAATAGACTCTTGTGTTTTTCAGTATTGCAGTGGCCTTAACGACATCATCATCCCTGACAGTGTGAAAACCATTGCCGCCAATGCTTTTGACGGCTGCAAAGGAGTTGAAAGAATAACCTTACCCAGTGAAATTGCAAGAATTGAGCGTGAAGCTTTTGCCGGATTGTCACAATTAAAGGATGTATATTGCCATGCGGTGAAAACACCAGATGCAGAACCTGATATTTTCCTGGATTCAAGCATACAATATGCCACACTCCATGTGCCCGTGGCTTCAAAGGACCAGTATATGGAGAAGTATCCCTGGGGAAATTTCAAAAGCATTGTGGCTATAGTCGATGAAACTGAAGAGGTTCCACTGGGAGAGCCATGCGCAACTCCCACCATTAGCTATAAGAACGGGAAATTGATCTTTAACTGTTCAACCAATGACGCTATTTGCAAGTCAACAATCACGAGCGCTGACTTCAATTCCTTCAGTTCAAACGAAGTAACGCTTACCGCCACATACGAGATCAGCGTCTATGCAACGAAAACCGGCCATAAAGACTCGGAAACCGTTACAGCAAAACTCTGCTGGATAGACATGGAACCCAAAATGGAAGGCATAGACAATGCTATTGCAAATGTGAAAGCATGTCCCGTGCTTATTCAGAATCATGGTAACAAACTCTCTGTTTCTGGTGTCAAGGACGGAACTCTAATCAGTGTTTATGACACAACAGGAAACAGGGTTGGCTATGGCAAGTCAACCAAGGAGCAGGCACAGATTGAAACCACACTGAAAAATGGAGAGATTGGAATAGTAAAAATCGGAGACAATACGGTGAAAGTATTAATGAAATAGGTTCGCGTACATACTTATAAAACTTTTTAGGCTGGTGTCTACAATCATTATTGTTTGTAGGCACCAGCCTGATATGTGAATGCAGGAGAAACCAACGAAAGAGGCTTTTGGCAAACGCTCAGGACGCGCAGGGCGTGAGTAGTGACGGCATAATGGACTATTCTATAAAAAATATGAAAAAAAATTTGTGAGTTAAAAAAAATGTTTGTACCTTTGCACCGACATGTAAGCCCGAAAAGGCTGAAAAGTCATTACATTACGGAAAAAAAGGACGTTACTGAACGTTGACTTCGACATCCGAATCTCGCAAATTCACTGTCCAGAAGTAGCGCAACAGGGCGTCTGCGTAAGGTGTATTTTTACACTGCTGGCGTCTTTTGTATGGATGTAGCAGACATGTAGTAATATGTCACGACGTGGGCTACCTATAGTTGCTTATCCTGGACAAGGCAATGCGAGAGCCCGGATGTGGGATAGGCAAGTTAAGTAGAGTCTCCCACGTCTTTCGCATTAAAGTGATTTATATTAACCGCTGAATCTGGGAGCACTATAGGCACAAAAAACAAAACAAACGTATGAAAAAGTTATTTAGTTATTTATGCCTAACGTGCGGAGTAATGCTCTTGCCCGCATGTAGTAACGACGTTGAGCTGGCAGAGAATGACATGGAGATGCCCGAAACGGTGGAAGTTGCTCTGAACATGGTGGGCGATGCCGTCACTGTATCCGAAAGTCCTCTCACACGTGCCTTTAACGGTGCCGAAGAACTCTATGCCGTACAGGTGTATTTCCAGGATCCAGGCGAGGCCTATGAGAATCTGATTGACGAAAAAACAAAGAAGCCTGTTTATGATGAGAACGGAAAATTTGTTAACGACTCAACCAAACCTA
This sequence comes from Prevotella sp., assembly GCA_017449025.1. Lineage (GTDB taxonomy): Bacteria > Bacteroidota > Bacteroidia > Bacteroidales > Bacteroidaceae > Prevotella. The sequence continues at coordinate 2,639 of JAFSKJ010000104.1, forward strand.
TCTGGCAGTACTATGCATACGGCATTTTCGACGACGCTTCCAAGATGAAAATCCAGCTGTCCACAAAATTAAAATACAAGTTTGAGTGCACAAAGATTACCGAAGGGCTGGATAAGATTTTCTTCGTGAACGAGCCAAATGCAAGCTGCTACTATTCGCTTCCCTTCTATAACCTCAACTACGCACACCAGAACCATGAGCGTATAAAGCAGAATGACAAGATTGTGAACACATACGACAGGAATATATTCCACTTCTCTGACAAGGTGTTCCTGACTGGTATCCGTGAAGGTAAGTCGTACATAAAGCTGGAAAGCGATGAGGCCATTGAAATTGCCAAGGAGAAGAAATACCTCCGTTGCGACCTTAGGTTGGACGACAATGGCAATGACATCCAGAAAGACACCCTTTATGTCTATGGAGAGCGCTGGTATCCTGGCACAGACCGTTTGTATGGTCAGCTGTGCGGATATGTGCCTACACTTGATGGTATGGTAAACATACCTATGAAGCGTACAGCTTTCGGCATGCTGTTTAATGTGAAGACTCCGACAGACGGTAAGCTCAAGATTACTTGCGACTCGGTATGCGACATCGTTGTTTATCCTGACCTTACTCGTCCTATCCAAGTGAAGACCAAGACCATAGGCTCACTCTTCTCGTTTGCAAAAGTTGATGAGTGCTGGGGTTGGGACAAGAACGAAAACAACAAGAATAAGACTGAATATGAACATCAGTTCAAGATCAAGTTCATCTGGGAGCGCGCAAATGGCTCTAAGAATGTGTTCACCAAGACAGTTGAGGTTAAGAGAAATCAGCTGACAACGTTCAATGTTGACCTTAATGGTATCAGCGACAATGGTGTTAACATTCAGGAGGACGAAGAGGTTACATTCAACGAAACAGTGAATGTACCAGAATAGTTTTGCACAAACTCATTTTCTGACAAAAGCGACAGAACGGTGGGAGGACGATTGTCCTCCCACTTTATTTGCTCTTACGCAAGCGGTTGTTTAGCATATTTCTCACGCCCTCACGCCGGCTGCAAAGGGTACTACGACAGCAACTGGGTGAGGAAGACGTCGGAGAAGAGTATCAGTGCAGAAGATGAGACTACAGCATCGGTCGATGCCTTGCCCACGTTGACAGAGCCGCCCTCAACAGTATATCCGAAGAAGGCTGGAACGCTGGAGATGATGAATGCGAAGAACTCGCTCTTGATTATGGACATGTAGACAAACCAGGGTATGAATGCGTGCTGCAAGCCTAAGGTGAGGTCGTCGGGGGTGATGATATGGCCTATGTAGGCGGTGGCGTATGCCCCGACGATGCCCATGGTTGACGAGAAAATCACGAGGAATGGCATGATGGTGAGCATGCCGGCTATCTTTGGCAGTATGAGATAGCTGGCCGAGTTGACACCCATTATCTCGAGTGCGTCAATCTGCTGCGTCACCCTCATGGTGCCCAGCTCGGATGCTATGTTCGAGCCTACCTTTCCGGCGAGTATGAGACACATGATGCTGCTGGAGAATTCGAGCAGCATGATCTCCCGTGTGGTGTATCCGCTTACCCAGCGGGGCATCCACGGACTCTGTATGTTGAGCTTCATCTGTATGCAGATGACGGCACCGATGAAGAATGAGATGAGCAGCACAATGCCTATGGAGTTGACGCCAAGCTGCGCCATTTCCTTGACGTACTGCTTCCAGAACATACGCATGCGCTCTGGCGCGGAGAATGTGCGCCCCATAATTATCAGGTAACGGCCGAAGGTGGCCAGCCAGTTGTGGAGTAGTTTCACGATGAGTCTGTTTTGTGGCTGCAAAGGTAACGAAAAAGGCGGAAAGAACAGGCAGTCATGTCAGTTTTATTGCCGCCGGAGCCTGACTATTAACAATTTTTGGATTTCCATTGTTTTGTATTGTCTCTAATTTACACTATCTTTGCACGCAATTATGGAAGAAGAAGAGAAAAAGCAGGAGCCGAGGGCCTCAGCAGAGGGTAGCGACAATGATCTCACTGTGTTGCGCGCGGAGGGACTGGTGAAGCGCTACGGCAAGCGCACGGTGGTTAACGACGTGAGCTTCAACGTGCGCCAGGGAGAGATTGTGGGACTTCTCGGCCCCAACGGCGCAGGAAAGACAACATCGTTCTACATGACCACCGGCCTCATTGTGCCCAACGGCGGACATGTCTACTTGGGCGAGCAGGACGTAACGAAGTTCCCCGTTTACAAGCGTGCGAGGGCGGGAATAGGCTATCTGGCCCAGGAGGCCTCGGTGTTCAGGAAGATGAGTGTGGAGGACAACATTCTCTCGGTGTTGGAGATGACCGACAAGACGCGCAAGGAACGTGAGCAGAAGTTAGAGGAGCTGATAAAGGAGTTCAGGTTAGGCAAGGTGCGCGGCAACAAGGGCGACCAGCTGTCGGGCGGCGAGCGCCGCCGCACGGAGATTGCCCGGTGCTTGGCCATAGAGCCGAAGTTCATAATGCTCGACGAGCCTTTTGCGGGTGTGGACCCCATAGCCGTGGAGGACATACAGCACATTGTCTGGCGACTGAAATACAAGAACATAGGCATTCTCATCACCGACCACAACGTTCACGAGACGCTCAACATCACCGACCGTGCCTACCTGCTCTTCGAGGGGCGCATACTCTTCAAGGGCAAGCCCGAGGAACTTGCCAAGAACCCGATAGTGAAGGAGAAGTACCTTGGCTCCAACTTTGTGCTTCAGAAGAAAGACTTCCAGCTGCTCGACGAAGAGAAACGGCGCAAGGAGATGGAGGAAGATAGTTAATAATTCATAATTCACAATTGACTATTCACACGCGACAAGTCATAATTCATAATTATTGCGTACCTTTGCACCCCCAAAACAGACAATTAATAATTAATAAGGTATAAGAAGAGATGAATATTTCATTTGAGAATCCCGACAAAATCAATGGCTTGCTGACCATCGTTGTCGAGAAGGAAGACTACAACGAGAAAGTAGAGAAAACCCTGAAGAACTATCGTAAGAAAGCCAACATCCCCGGCTTCCGTCCGGGCTCGGCTCCTATGGGCATGATCAAGAGAATGTATGGCACCCAGGTGAAATTGGACGAGATTAACCGCCTGCTGGGTGAAAAGCTTACCGAATATATCCGTGAACAGAAGATACACATGCTCGGCGAGCCTCTGTCCAGCGAGAAGCAGCAGCCGCAAGACCTGTCGCAGGACGGACCGTTCAGCTTCATGTTTGACATTGCCGTGGCTCCGGAGTTCAAGGCCGAGCTTACTGCCAAGGACAAGATTGACTACTATAACATTACAGCCGACGACAAGCTCATCGACAATCAGGTACAGATGTTCCAGTCGCAGTTCGGAGAGTTTGTAAAGGCCGACGTGCTGAGCGGCAACGACACACTGACCGGCGACCTGCGCCAGCTCGATGCCGACGGCAACACCCTTGAGGGAGGCATAACAACCGACAGCGGCATGATTATGCCGGCATACATCAAGGAGGAATCGCAGAGAAAGCTCTTCGACGGATGCAAGCCCGGCGACATTATTACCTTCAACCCCAAGAAGGCATATCCCGACAACGACGCCGAGGTGGCTGCTCTGCTTAAGGTTGACAAGGAACTTGTGAAGGACTTAGACAGCGACTTCACATGCCAGGTGACAGAGATACGCCACTTCCAGCCCGCAGAGGTCAACCAGGAACTCTTCGACAAGGCCATGGGCAAGGACACAGTGACTTCCGAGAAAGAATTCCGCCAGAAGATTGCAGAGAACATAAAGCCGCAGCTTGCACAGAACAGCGACTACAAGTTCCTGATGGACTTGAGAAAGTACATGGAGGAGAAAGTGGGCGAGCTGCAGTTCCCCGAGGCATTGCTCAAGCGCATAATGATTCTCAACAACAAGGACCGCGGCGAAGACTTCGTGGAGAAGAACTTCGAGGGAAGCATACGCGAGCTGAAGTGGCACCTCATCAAGGAGCAGCTTGTGGAGCAGACGGGCATCAAGATAGAGGATGCCGACATTAAGGTCATTGCACGCGAGGCCATGCGCCAGCAATTTGCACAGTACGGCATGAACGACGTGCCCGAAGACGTGCTCGACAAGTATGCCGACGAGCAGATAAAGAAGCGCGAAAACCTTGACAACTTCGTCGACCGCGCCGTAGACTTCAAGCTCACACAGGCTGTGAAGAGCTTGGTGAAGCTCAACGAGAAGAAGGTTACGCTCGACGAGTTCAACAAGATGATGCAGGCAGAGTCCACGGCGGCATAACCGCCGGGCCAATGCCCCTATCCCATCAATATAGTGGGCAAAGCCTCCGAGCTTTGCAACATAAAAGCCGGAGGCAGCTGCCTCCGGCTTTTGCAATATCACCTACCAAACCTACTACACCTACCAAACCTACCAAACCTACTACACCTACAAAAATCCCATGAAAGTGCTGATAGTGAACACCAGCGAGCGCACAGGGGGCGCAGCCGTAGCCGCCAACCGCCTGATGAAAGCGCTCAACAACAACGGAGCACAGGCCAAGATGCTGGTGCGCGACAAAGAGACCGACGACCTCACCGTCGTAGCACTGCCCAAGCCAGCCCTCACACGGTGGCACTTCCTATGGGAGCGTTTCGTAATCTTTGCAAAGCTACACTTCTCGCGACAGCACCTCTTCGACATTGACATTGCCAACAGCGGAACCGACATAACACGCCTCAGGGAGTTTCGAGAGGCCGACATCATACACCTGCACTGGGTGAACCAGGGCATGCTCTCCCTCAGCAACATCAGAAAGATTCTGCGCTCGGGAAAGCCCGTAGTGTGGACCATGCACGACATCTGGCCGGCCACAGCCATCTGTCACCTCACCCTCGGATGCCGCAATTTCACCACACAATGCCAGCAGTGCAAGTATCTGCCCGGAGGAGGCAGCACTGCCGACCTCGCCGCATCCGTTTGGAAGAAGAAGCAGAAGATGGTCCACAACGAAAGCATCTACTACGTAGCATGCAGCCGCTGGCTTGAGGCCGAGGCCAAGAGCAGCGCACTGCTGCGCGGACAGAAGATCACCAGCGTTCCCAACCCCATCGACACCCGACTCTTCGCTCCACGCGACAAGCAGGAAGCCCGCCGGCAGTTAGGACTGCCCCTGAACAAGCGCCTCATACTCTTCGTGTCGCAGCGAGCCACCAACCCATACAAGGGCATCGACTACCTTGTCTCTGCATGCCAAATCATGGCCAGAGTGCACGGCAGTTCGGCCACAGCAGACAACACAGCAATACTCATTCTTGGCGGACACGCCGAAGAGGTGGCACCCCTGCTGCCCTTCCAGGCAATTGCCTTAGGCTATGTCGGCAACGAGCAGCAGATAGTTTCCATCTACAGCGCCGCCGACGTCTTCGTACTGCCATCACTCTCCGAGAACCTCCCAAACACCATCATGGAGGCTATGGCATGCGGAGTGCCATGCGTGGCATTCAACGTGGGAGGCATTCCGGAGCAGATAGACCACCGGAAAAATGGCTACTTGGCAAAATACCGTAATGCCGACGACCTGGCAGAAGGACTCCGCTGGGTGCTCTTCCAGGCCGACGGTAAGGCCCTCTCAAACGCCGCACGCAGCAAAGTGCTGCACACCTACTCACAACAGGCCGTGGCCATCAAGTATCTTGACCTCTATCACCAGGCCATGGCCTTCAACCACTACAAGCTATGATCACCATCACCTACGTCACCGTAACCTTCAATGCCGAGAGCCTGTTGCAGCGCACACTCGACAGCGTGCTCTGCCAGGACTATCGGCACATAAACCATCTGATAGTAGACGGAGCATCAACCGACGGAACCATGAAAAAGGTGGCCGACTACGCAGCACGCTCAAACGCAGCAGACAACGGTCACCACATACACGTCATCTCAGAGCCTGACAGCGGCATCTACGACGCAATGAACAAAGCCCTGCGCTCTGCCACAGGCGACTACGTCTGTTTCCTCAACGCAGGCGACTTCCTGCCATCAGCAGACACCGCAAGCCGCATCGTAGCCTCAATCTCACCAAACCTACCCCACCTACAAAACCTACAAAACCTACCCGCCGTCCTCTACGGCCACACCGACATAGTAGACAACCAAGGACACTTCATTCGCCACCGCCGACTCCAGCCACCGGAGAAACTCACGTGGCGTTCGTTCCGCCAGGGGATGCTCGTATGCCATCAGGCATTCTACGCACGCACCGACCTGGCCACAGCCACACCCTACAACCAGCAGTATCGCTACTCAGCCGATGTAGACTGGTGCATACGCATAATGAAAGCTGCCGAGCAACAGCAGCTCCCACTACACAACCTCCACATGCTCGTAGCCAACTACACCGAAGAGGGACAGACCACACGCCACCACCGCCAGTCACTCATGGAGCGCTACCGCATCATGCAACACCACTATGGCCCCATGACAACCCTCGCCATGCACATCTGGTTTGCCGTGCGCGCACTGCTGCAACCCAAAAACACATAAACTCCAAAATTCAAAAGCAAATGCTTGCAAAGACATTCACCGTCGCCGTCAACGGACTCGAGACCACCACCATCACCGTGGAGGTGAACATCATCAGGGGAGTGAACGTACACATTACCGGACTCGCCGACACTGCTGTCAAGGAGAGCTTCGAGCGCATAAAGTCAGCACTCGTCAACAACGGCATCACCATTCCACAAACAGAAATAACCATCAACCTCTCTCCTGCCGACATCAAGAAGGAAGGCAGCGGCTACGACCTGCCCATGGCCATAGCCATTCTTGCCGCCAACAACAACATAGACGCAAGCCTGCTCGACAAATACGTAATGGTAGGAGAATTAGGGCTCGACGGCCGCTTGCAGCCAATACGCGGAGCACTGCCCATCTCCATAAGGGCCAGGGCAGAGGGCTTCAAGGGACTCATTGTGCCCGAACAAAACGTCTACGAGGCAGCCGTAGTCAACAACCTCGACGTCTACGGCATGACATCGCTCGCCGACGTAATGCAGTTCATCAACGGCCACGGCTCCTTCACGCCCACGCGCATTGACACCCGCAAGGAATTCTATAGTCAACAGTGCAACTTCGACCTCGACTTCTCCGACGTGCGCGGACAGGAAAGCGTGAAGCGCGCCCTGGAAGTAGCCGCCGCCGGCGGACACAACCTCATCATGATAGGGCCGCCCGGAAGCGGAAAGTCTATGCTCGCCAAGCGACTGCCCAGCATACTGCCACCACTGTCACTTGCCGAGAGCCTGGAGACCACACAGATACACTCCGTCGCCGGCAAGCTCAGCCGAGGCACCAGCCTCATCTCGCAGCGCCCCTTCCGCGCACCACACCACACCATCTCGCAAGTGGCACTCGTGGGAGGCGGCAGCAGTCCACAGCCCGGAGAAATCTCGCTGGCACACAACGGCGTACTCTTCCTCGACGAGATGCCCGAACTATCACGCTCAGTACTCGAAGTGCTGCGACAACCATTGGAAGACCGCAAGATCACCATCAGCAGGGCAAAGTACAACGTGGAGTTCCCCTGCTCCTTCATGCTCGTGGCATCAATGAACCCCTGTCCCTGCGGCTACTATGGCGACCCCACTCACCACTGCGTCTGCACCCCAGGCCAGATACAGCGTTACATGAACAAAATCAGCGGCCCCCTACTCGACCGCATCGACATCCACTGCGAAATACAGGCCGTGCCCTTCGCACAGCTCAGTAAGATGCAGCCCGGCGAGCCGTCGGCCAACATCCGCGAGCGTGTCATACGCGCCCGCAACATCCAGACGGAGCGCTTCAGCTCCCTCTCCTTGGGAGAGGGCGGGGGGAGAGGCCGCATCCACTGCAACGCCATGATGACCGAACGCATGCTGCACCAGTTTGCCGAGCCCGATTCCGCCAGCCTCGACATGCTCCGCATGGCTATGGAGCGCCTGAAGCTGTCCGCCCGCGCCTACAGCCGCATCCTCAAGGTAGCACGCACCATTGCCGACCTGGAAGGCTCGGAAAAAGTACAATCACAACATATCGCTGAAGCCATCGGCTACCGTAACCTTGACAGAGGCGACTGGGCAGAGAGAGGGATTTAACAAAAATGCTATTGGGGCAATCATGAAACGACTACTGATAACCATCACTATCCTATTGATTACTTCCGTCGTCACGGCTCACAAGTCTGAGGAGGTGCGAATCACCCATTTCAGTGAAGCCGATGGGTACGGCCAAGACATTGTGTCTAGTGCCGTGCAAGACCATGACGGGTATGTGTGGATTGGCACATGGAACGGACTGTGCCGATACGACGGCTACCGCTTCCAGAACTATCGCATGCGGCCCGGTGACAACAGTCCGCTGCGCACCAATCGCATTGGCAGCATCCGCGAGCTGCCCGACCACGACCTGGAGTGTACCACCAATGACAGCCTGACTTTCGTGTTCCATCGCAGAACGGGACGCTTCGAACTGACAAGCGGCGACTACAGCAAGCGGCCACGGCCATACAAGGCTGACGATGCCACCTTGGCAAGACTGAAAAGCCTGCCCCAATTCGCCAATGTCTTTACCAGCATTCTCTTGGTAGACCGCCAAGGAGGCATCTGGGTTGACACACACAGCGGACTCTATCGTGTCTGGTTTGGCGCCAAGCCCTTGCAACCTGTGAAATTATCGGGTGCCGCCGAGGAAGAGGTACACTGTCTTTATGTGGACAAAAAAGACCGCACATGGGTGGCAGATAAGAATGGGCATGTTCGCGTTGGCGACAAATATCTCACGCCCAAAGGAGAACTGTCAACGACTCCCGTCGCTTTCGGACAGAATGTATATTGCATCCTTGAAGACTCGCAGGGCGACCTGTGGCTGGGGGCAAAGCCTGATGGACTGACTCGACTCAAGGCCTCGGAAACGGGTGAAGGCTACACCGTCAAGCGCTACGTCCATGACGAGAATGACCCCAATAGTCTGAGTTGCGACAACATCTACGACATGGTTGAAGATGGCCAGCAACGTCTTTGGATAGCCACCTACAAGGGAGGATTGAATATGTACGACTTGCGGCAAAAGCACGACGGCGTGTTCCTCCATAAAAACAATGGTCTGTCTGGATGGCCGACTGACGTGGAGAGCGACAAGGTGCGCTGTCTGCACATTACCCCACAACAGGTATTGATAGCAGGTACACTGAACGGGCTCTACACCTGTTCGCTGGGCGGAGATCTCCGGGACATGAAGTTCTGGCATCATTGCCGCCGACCTGATGACGCCACATCGCTCAGCAACAACTGGGTGATGGATATAGAGCCTCTCCGTGACCATACAGTAGCCATTGCCACCAGTGGCGGCGGCTTTTGTCTGACCGACGACCGGCGACTGCTGAGTGAGCATGCCCCTTTCTGCACCTTCACCACCGATCAGGGCTTGCCTTCTGACGTATGCTTGAGTCTGTTCTTCAAGCCCAGCCACGGACTCTACATTGTCTCGCAGACCTCCATCAGTTGCTTTTCGTTAAGCGACAGCACGGTCACCAATTACACCCGTGGTACATTGGACGAACGCTTCAAGCTTTTGGATACAAAGCCCGTATTCGCCGGTGCCCATTTACTTTTTGGCACCACACAGGGAGTGTTGAGCGTCAGCCCGCAGGACATGCAAAAGAGCAATTATCAACCGCCCCTTGTCTTCGACTGCTCTTCAGACATCAGGCTGTCACCCGACGAGCGCAGCCTCACCATTCAGTTTGCAGCTCTCGACTTCAACAAGAATGTACCTATCACCTACGCATACCGCATTGAGGGCATGGACAATCGCTGGATCTATATTACCGACAACCACATCACCCTGCCCGACATTCCTGCCGGAACCTTCCGACTGCATCTACGATCCACCAATGGAGACGGTGTTTGGGCTGACAACGAGCACATATTGACCATCCACCGGCGGGCCGCTTTCCACGAGACACCGTGGGCTTGGATGCTCTACGGCCTGCTGCTGGCATTGCTGGTCATCGGCATATATCGTGTAGTGCGTTACATCCGCCTGCTGCAGAATGAGATTAAGGACATCCGCCTGACCAGCAACCAGCGCATTGAGGTGATGAGCGAGCGCATCCGTGAGTTGCTGTCCATCAAGGAAGCGGTAGAGAAAATAGAGCAAGTAGAAGTTGTCGAGAATGAAGAGGACCGTCTGTTTGCCGAACGTGTGAAGACGTTCGTCAACGAGCACTTAGGCGACTCCGACCTGTCAATGCAGGACTTTGCCCAGGCTATGGCAATTAGCCGCACCCTGCTTTTCGCCCGCATGAAGAGCGTCTTCAACACCTCTCCTAACAACTACCTGCTCAATCAACGTATAGAACGTGCAAAAACGATGCTGCGCCAGCCCAATGTACTTGTAGCTGACGTAGCATACCGTTGCGGGTTCTCAGACCCTAAGTATTTCAGCAAGTGCTTCAAGAAACTCACCGGGCAAACACCCAGTGAGTTCCAGAAGTCTTGAGAGGAGTGGAGTTATCTGACAATCATTTTTTTACCATTCAATAAGTATATGCCACGCTGCAACTGGCTGTCGGCCATCTTGCGGCCCTGCAGGTCATAGACCTGAGTTTCGACGAAAGGGACCTGTATGTTCTTTTCGGCCTGAATGCCAGTCGTCATGGCTTCCGTCACTTCAAAATTGGTGCTCTCACCTAAGCTGCCATACTCATTGACAGAACGGAGAGTGTATGTACCTGCCTCGGCAATAGCATACTCATCATCCTTGGTCATTCCCACCACGTTGCCTTCAGCATCCATCACCAGATAGCAGATGGCGTATGGGACAGCTTTCCAAGTCAGTTTTCCGTTGGCATAGACAACCTCAGCCGGTGCTTCTACAGGCTCAAAGAACTTGCGCGGGTTCCAGTCGTCATTGCCAGATGTGACAGCCTCGTAGGTGTATTTGGCAGCCTCTTCGGCACTAAGTATCGCCTGTCGTGTGACGGGGCTAGTCTCGCCAGGAGCCAGTTTGTCGTCGTCTACCTTATAGGTCGTGCGGCGGTTGTTCAGGTCTACGGGTTGGCCGTCGGCATCCATGGTGTTATACTCGGCAAAGAGCTTCGGTGCAATATGCCACTCGCTCCATCCCTCGGCGGCAATAGTAGTCTTCAGCGTGGTGTTGATCCATACAGCCATCGGCTGGTTCTGCCAAGCACGCCCCAGCTGGTTGCGTCCGCCCTTGCCGTCAATCACATTGTTCACCATGACATAGCCCCACTTGGTACCTGCTGCATGGCTGGGAGCCACGATGACGCTACCCTCGCGGGCCAGGCGGAAGGTGCTGTTCTCTATATAGTTGTCACCGGCACCATAGTAGAAGTCCACTGCACCCTCAATGAGACAGTTGTTGACATACTGACGGGCACTGCTGTTGCGGACATCGGTATACCATGTGTCCTGATAAGAACGGAACTGGCAGTTGTTGAAAGCCTGTCGGTCGTTGCGGCTGCTCATGGCCAGACCCATGGGACCTGCCTGACGCTCCACACCATAGCTGTCGATATAGGAGATATTCTCGGTATAGAAGTCGGTGCTGTTTACCTGAACAACCCCTTGCTTGCCGTAGGTTTTGGAATTGGGGTTGTTGGTGGAGTATTCCCAACCGATGTCGTTCGTACCACCGTTGTTGATCCAGTAGCAGACGACGGTCTTCTCTTTATCCTGACCGATAAGATGTATGAAGGGCTTATTCTCAGGAATGGTCACCAGTTCCTCATAGGTGCCGTTCTTGACGAAGATGAGCCAGGGGGCGATGCGTCCTGTAGGAGCAGCATCAATAGCCTCCTGCACTGTCTTATAGTTGCCAGTGCCGTCTTGTGCAACCACGGCATCAAATACTTTTGCTATGGGCTGCGGGCGTTCCATCACGGTGAATGTGATGTCACGTGCGGGGAAGGCATTGCCGCTGAGGTCGGTGATGGCATCAGTGCCGATGCTGAGCGTGTACTGCTGGCCGTAGGAGAGTCCGTGGTAAGCATAGGTAACGCTCTTGCTGCCGAAAGACCCGGTAAGCCCTTCACCATTCAGCGTGACGCTGCCCGTACCGGCCTTGACACGTTCGTTGAAGCTGAGCACGATGTTGCCGCGTGCCGAAGCGCTGGTGCTGCCCTCTGCGGGCGAGCTGCTGACAAGTTGTGGAGCCTCTGTGTCGTCTGCAGCTGTTTGGTCAGCAAAGATGATGACGTCGGCCAAGTAGAAACCCTCGGTACTGCTGTGGTTGCCACCGTCGAAGAAGTCACTCGTCTCGTCTTCTATCCAGCGGATGTACACCATGCCGTCGATGGCCTTGGTGTCCAGTTCATAGTCCATATTGACCCACTCGCTGCTGGGGTTTTCAGAAAGGGTCAGCGTTTTGAGAGTGGTGAAGCCTTCAGTGCTGCTGGTAGTGCTCAACTGCAGCAGCTGACGTTTGCGCACGCAGTTGTTGTTGGCGGCCACGAGGCTGTGAATCTTAATCAGGTCGTAATCCTTTACGCTGAACGAGGCCACGAAGGCGCGCGGAATCTGTTCGTCCTTGCTGTAGTCGGTGTAGCGGCGTGCTGCCCACAGCTGGCGACCGCCGAAGGAGGCCTTGCCGCTGCCCCAGTTGGTGCTGGCACAGTTGGCTCCCTGATAGAACAGCATGACACCGGTGTTGTCGGTGGCAAAGGCATAGTCGGCCTCACGGTTGCCGCGCGACGTATTCTTGTCGTTGTTGAAGTCCCATGCCACGATGAACGGGATGACATCGAACGTGGCAGTCACCTCCGTATTGCCATTGACGGTGACCACGCGGCTCAGTGCGGCACTGTTGTCTTCCCAAGTCAGGAAGTTGGTCACGTTGTTGGGAATGACGGTCAGCGTCACCTCCGTACCGGCATCGTACTTGCCGTTGATGGGTTCCGGCGACATGACCACCTCGCCCCACTTGGCACCGTCGCCAGTCTTGTTGACTGTCAGCGTATAGGTCTCGATAGTGGTGAAGACAGCTGCCACGGTGGTATTGCCACTGACGGTTGTCGTATAGTCTTGCGTCTTGGCCAGCGTATTGCCTGTACCGTCCTGCCACTCCTTAATCTGGTAGCCCGACAGGTTCTTGGCCGTAAACTTCAGCTCCGTACCAGCGACGGCCGATGTGCCTACGGGCGACATGGCCACATAGCCTGCCTCGGCCGGTGTGGCAGTGGCAGAAAGGGCATAGACGGCATCACTGCCAAGAGCCTCACCCGTCACCTTGAAGCTGTTCAGATACATGTCGCCAGTGGCTCCTGCGTCGTAGCCTATCAGGGCGCGCACCTTTACACTGCTCTGGCCGTCGACGGCCAGAGCGGCTTTCGTCTCGTTGAAGTTGCTCCAGCTGCTGCCGGTACTGTTCAGCGTACTGGATGGCAGCCATGTGGCACCACCGTCGGTGGACACCAGTACATAGACGGGCAGTGTCCTGCTGTTGTTACCCGACATGCGGCACGAGAACTGCAGGTTCTTGTAGCCCGCGGCCGACAGTTCCACCTCTGCATAATTGTAGTGCTGGGCGGCATCGGTGGGGTTTGTTATCACTTTCGGCGATGCAGTATACATGCGCAGTGCACCGTTGTTGAAGTTGGAGATGTACCATTTTTTGTTGGTGTCGCTCGACCAGATGGTCAGCGTACCGTTGGTCAGTGCCCCCGATGTAGGATAGAAGAAGGGCTGCTGGGAGGAGAAACTGTACTCCATGTTCTCCTTTGTGTTGGCTGAGGCGGTATAGTACGTCTTGCCGCCGTCGGTAGCCGATGCGGTGTACTTCACATCGTTAGCAAAGTCCCACGCCGCCAGCGTCACCTGCTCTGCATGCGTCTGCGCCATCCCTGCCAGCAGGGCAAAGGATGCCATGACGCTTCTCAATAATTGTTTTTTCATCATTGTATTTAGTTTGGTTATAGTGTTTTACTTAATTGCGAACGTATTTCCGACCGCCCACAACGACCAGCCCTTTATAGCTGTTGCTGACGCGACGGCCGTCCAGGGCATAGGCGACATCCGTCGTGGGTCGCTGCTGTTCGGCGCTTAACACCTCCTGAATGGCAGTAGTGCCATCAAGGTCAATCAGCTCTATTTCCTGTCCCACGGTGGTGGGAATGTCATACAGGTAAGTTTCTGGCAATTTAGTGGCGGGAATCTTCGAGGGATCAGCCACGATGGGGTCTGGCATCAGGTAGGGCTGCATCAGCGGGTTGCTGTTGTCGCCGGTGGCTGTAGCCAGTGCCGTGCCGTTGGCCGTCTTCAGGGCGTTAGCGGTGCGCAGGCGCAGGTTGCCGCCCAGCGTCGACTTCACCTTCAGGCTGACCACCTTGCCGTCCTTCCACTGCATGTCGGTGACCTCAAATCCGCCACGGGCGCGCAGTCCCTTCACCTCGCCATCGGCCCATGCTTTCGGCAGGGCTGGCAGCAGATGAATGAAGCCGGCGTGACTCTGCAACAGCATCTCAGCGATACCGGCACAGCACCCGAAGTTTCCGTCAATCTGGAACGGAGCGTGGGCATCGAACATGTTGGCGTATGTACCTCCGTCGGCATCGTTCATAGTAGCGTTCGGGTCCATCAGGCGCAACTGGTTCTTGATGATAGTCAGCGCATGGTCGCCGTCAAGCATACGGGCCCATTGGCATACCTTCCAGCCCATCGACCAGCCACGGGCAGCATCGCCACGGCCCACGAGCGACTTATGTACGGCCTGATAGACGGTGGGATTCGTGTAGGGAGACACTTGGTTGCCTGGGTAAGCGCCCCAGAGGTGCGACAGGTGACGGTGTGAGTTGTTTTCCTTGTCCCAGTCCTCCTGCCATTCCTGTATCTGTCCATACTTACCAATCTTATAGGGAGTCAGTTGCGCCTTCAGCGCATCCAGTTGGTCGGCCAGTTCGGCATCGGTTCCTAAGATGCGGGCAGCCTCTGCAGTGTTCTTCAATACATCATAGACCATTTGATTATCCATAGCCACACCACCGAAGAGGGCGCAGTTCATGTTCTTACCGTTGTCATCGGTATAGCTGCCAATGCCCGGATGGTTCTCGGGTGAGTTGGACGGGCAGACAACCATATAGCCAGTGTTAGGATCTTTGACCAGGAAGTCTTGGAAGAATTGGGCGCAGCCCTTCAGCACAGGATAGATATCGGCCAAATACTGTTGGTCGCCAGAGAACAGGTATTTCTCCCACAGATGTGAACAGAACCAAGCGTTACAGGTAGGCCACACGCCGACAGAGCCATTGTCAACGGCTCCTGTGGTACGCCAAAGGTCGGTGTTGTGATGCAGCGTCCAACCGCGTGCGCCGTACATCTTCTCAGCGGTTTCAGCTCCCGTAACGCTGACGTCCTTCACCATCTCGATGAACGGGTTGTGACACTCGCTGAGGTTGGCCACCTCGGCTGGCCAGTAATTCATCTCGACGTTGATGTTCGAGGTGTACTTCGAGTCCCATGCCGGGTACTGGCGGGCATTAGGATTCCAGATGCCTTGCAGGTTGGCGGGTTGAGTGCCAGGCTGTGAGGAGGAGATGAGCAGATAGCGACCAAACTGGAAGTAGTTGGCTATCAAGCCCGAATCATTGCCTCCTACGGAGCGGAACTCCTTGATGCGAGTCTCGGTGTCTTTCGATTCCCGCTCAGCGTTCGTACCCAGGTCGAGGCTGACGCGACCGAACTGCTCCTGATAGCGGGCGGTATGGTCAGCCAGCGTGGTAGCATAGTCTTTCTGTTTGTTGAGATAGGCGGTCATATAACCCAAGGCCTTTGCCTCGGCATTGCCGCTGATGTCGTCGTAACGCTCAAAATTGGTGGCCGACGAGATGATGATGGTGGCCGACGTGGCATCACAGACCTCAATGGCGGGGGCATTTGTCTGTCCAGCTACGATGCCACGGGTCTCAACGGGAAAACCGTTGAGCACACTGGTCTGCGTGCCGCCGTCGTTCATCACCTTAATAAATGTATAGCATAGTAGTTTGTTGTTGACGTTTTCCGATTGGTCGCGGGCAGGAATGAGCGATGCCTCAATCATGCCGTCAGCGGTTATCTTGTTGATGCCCAACTTCTCCATGTTGGTCTTGCTGGGGGCTGCAAAGCAGACGTTGAAGTTCAGTTTGCCAGCCTCTGAAGCCTCAATGCGCATCACGGTGACATTGTCCTCGAACGAGGTGAAGACAGTACGGGTATAGGTGACACCGTCCACCACGTATGTAGTCACCGCGGTAGCATTGTTCATATCGAGGGAACGGACGTAGCCCTGTGCATCTTTTAATTCAATGGGAGAACCATTGAGCACAGCGGCCTGTCCCAGCTCCTCGTCATCGAAGCGGTGACCGGGGAAGCCCACCAATACGCAGCCGGCTGCCTGATACTGTGCGCCGTGTGAGGCTTGCGACATCCAGTTGGGGATAGCCAGTTTCTGGGCTGCGGCATAGTCCTTATTGAAAATGAGCTGCTGCACCTGTGCCAACACGTTCTTGGCATTGGCATTGTAGTTCTTGTTGGGCGACTGTCCCCAGAAGGTATCCTCGTTCAATTGAAGCGTGTCCTTCGCCACGCTACCGCTGACCATCGCTCCCAGGCGGCCGTTGCCAAGGGGCAACGCCTCTTCCCAGTAACCGGCGGGACGGTGGTACCACAGCCGGTTGTGGCTGTCGAGTACGGGAGGCGGAACAGGACGAGTGTCGCCTGTTGTGAAGGTGATGACGATTGCTTCGTCGAAAGCATTGCCAGCCATGTCGGAAAGTGAGTTGGCAGGCAGCGTGAGGGTATAAGAGGTACTCAGATCGAGGTCGGCATACGCAAACGATACCTTATTAATATTAATGACAGGTGTGAGGATCTGACTTGACTGTGTGCTGTTGTTAGTCAGCGTGGCTTTGGCACCCGACTTCATCTGCACGCCCTCGTTGAAGAGTATGACGACCTTACCCGTAGGCAACACTCCTGTATCACCATTTGCCGGGGTGACGCTCTGCAACTTGGGAGCCTGTGTGTCCTCTGCCAGAATGTTGACATATTTCAGGTTATAGTTGCTGGTCTTCGTGGCACTCTGGATGAGCATACGGACGATGAGCTGTTCCTTGTTGTCGGCATTCAGATTGTAATTGGCATCAACCCATGTATTCCAGTGGGCACCAGCGGTATAGTCGTCAAGTACGGTCCAAGTCTGGCCACCATCAACGGAGTAGACAACTCCAAACTTTGTGCTCGAACTGCTGCCGTCGCCGATGGCGAAGTTCAGCTTCAGGTTGCTCAGCGATGTCGTAGGCATCGACACCTCAAAATACTGGTCGTGCTTCGAGCCGTCCGTGTAGTCGCTCTTAGCCGTGAACTTGTCGATAGAGGCCGTATTCAGGCGCAGGTGGTAATTGGGGGCAGAACCACTGGTACACACCTGCCACTTGCCGTCGCTGGTATGGACGGTAACCTTACATTCCTCAGGCACCAACGCACATTCATTGGGCAGAAAATAGGGCTGCAGCGACGTCCACTTCGTATTGGCCAGCGCCGACCACCCTAACGTGTTGGGGGTGTAGATGGCGGTGGTACCACTCTTCTCCACATCGTAACCTGTTGTAAACTCCCAATGGGCCACCACTGTCTGCGTAGCGGCAACCTTCATCGTGCACAAGAGCAATGTCAGCAGTGCCAACATCCGATGCGCTCTTCTCATCATTTGTTTTAGTTCCATCTTTTACTTGCTTTGTTGATTATCGTAATTCGGCTGCAAAAGAACAGACAATTACAAAAAAGAAGGTGTATTTTAGTACGTATTGAATCAAAAATAGTACGATTGTACAAAAATCCACTACTATTTCCACCTTTAACGATGGATTAAACACTCTGCCCGTACCTACAGCCGCATCCTGAAGGTCGCCCGTACCATCAGTCCAGAGCCAACATACTACCGAAGCCATAGGGTATAGTCCATCACCATCAGCTCGACATTCTATCGAATCATAACTGAACAAGTCTCATTGTAAAACATGTCAGTTGGAAATAACAAGCATCCTGCCAGAATAAAGCAGGATGTTTCCGTTTTCTCCTAAATAATCAAAAAATATCATTCCACCTTTTATAAAATAGATAATAATTGCTATCTTTGCACAAACAAAGACAAATAAATGGTGAATATCACTTTAAGTATGATCGCTGCAATGCTGACAATTACCCTTCTCACAAGAATGAAAAATTCTTGTAAACGGGGTTACAAAATCTTCGACCACATCGACATCCACTGCGAAATACAGGCCGTGCCCTTCGCACAGCTCAGTAAGATGCAGCCCGGCGAGCCGTCGGCCAGCATCCGCGAGCGTGTTATACGCGCCCGCAACATCCAGACGGAGCGCTTCAGCTCCCTCTCCTTGGGAGAGGGCGGGGGGAGAGGCCGCATCCACTGCAACGCCATGATGACCGAACGCATGCTGCACCAGTTTGCCGAGCCCGATTCCGCCAGCCTC
>JAFSKJ010000105.1 GCA_017449025.1 Prevotella sp.
GGCACTTTACGGCCGTAAAGTGGCACTTAATTTCAAAAAAGTGCCACTTTAGCTCCGTAGAGTGCCACTCTACGGATGAGCCTCAATGTTTCACGGTCGAAAAGTATAAAAAATTCAGAATTGTGTCTGACTGTTAAGAATAAAAAAAATAAGTTGGTGTTTTACTTCTTAGAATTATTTTTGTTGTATATTTGCGCCCTAATTGGGAGACAGAGATGATAGAGATTAAAGACCTTTGCAAGAGCTTCGACGATAAGGAGGTGCTGAAGAACATCAACGCCGTGTTTGAAGACGGCAAGACTAACCTGATAATAGGTCAGAGCGGCAGCGGCAAGACGGTGCTGATGAAGAACCTCGTGGGCCTGCTCGACCCTACGAGCGGCAAGGTTCTCTACGACGGTCGCGACTTTGTGAGCATGACAAAGAAGGAGAAGGTGATGATGCGCCGCGAGATGGGAATGATATTCCAGAGCGCAGCACTCTTCGACTCTCTCACTGTGCTGGACAACGTGATGTTCCCGCTCGACATGTTCTCGTCGATGACCCTCCGCGAGCGTCAGAAGCGCGCCATGTACTGCTTAGACCGCGTGAACTTAGTGGGTGCCGAGGAGAAATACCCCGGCGAGCTTAGCGGCGGCATGCAGAAGCGCGTGGCCATAGCGCGCGCCATAGCCCTCAACCCCAAGTACCTGTTTTGCGACGAGCCTAACAGCGGCCTCGACCCCAAGACGTCGCTCGTCATCGATGACCTGCTGCACAGCATCACCCGCGAGTTCAACATGACCACTATCATCAACACCCACGACATGAACTCCGTGATGGGTATCGGCGAGAATATCATCTTCATCTATGAAGGCCACAAAGAGTGGCAGGGTGTGTCAGCCGACATCATGGATTCGAGCAACAAGCGCCTGACAGACTTCATCTTCGCCTCCGACCTGCTGAAGGAGATGCGCGAGGCCCTTCACAACAAATAATTACTACTTGAAGATGTTGAGATGACGCTGGAAGCTAATGTCACTTCAGCACCACTTTCTTGCCGTTCTTGATGAAGATGCCCTTGGAGGGGTTGGCAATGGCCTGTCCGTTGAGGTTGTAGATGCGGTCGGGGCTGTCGGCGGCTGTGACGGTGGTGATGGCTGTCACCGGCTCTCCGCTGTAGGCCAACGAGAGGTAGCCTATTAGGGCGTCGCTCCAACCGGAGGCATCGCTATAGATGGCGAGGACATAGTTTCCGCCCTCGTAGACGTCGAACTCAAACGTCTCCTGCTTGGAGCCGCTGAAGCTGTTGGAGGTGACGTTGCCCACATTCACCGTAGGCATGTACTCCACCTGCGCCACCGCCTGACCGTCGTCAAGTTTCTCCACGGCCACCTCCACCTTCGAGAACTCCTCGCGGTTCCAGTTGCAGATGCGGTATTTGAGTGTGTAGTGCCCGCGGGCGAGTATTATAGAGCTGTTGGCCTCCGGCAGTCCGTACTTGGCGTAGCCCTGATGTGCCTGACCGTTCTTGTTACGTATGTAGAGGCCATAGGTGAAGTCGCGCGGTGAGCCTGTCATCTGCAGTATGCGGCAGCCCTGTGAGAAACCTCCCACATAGCCTATGCGCTTCTCGTCGCTGTCGTAGGTCACCCATCCTGCCGGCACGCTGTTGGCCTCGGTGAACTTCGACGAGAGCACTACGGCAGCCTGTGGTGCGGAGAGTGTCACTTTTGCCGACGTGGAGCCAGTCTCGCCGTCGTTGTCGGTGGCCACCACCTTCAGTGTGTGGATGCCTGCTGTAGCTCCGCTCAGCGTTGCCTTGTAAGGCTCGGCGGTGACGGTGGCAATCAGCGTGTTGTTGTCGTAGAAGTCCACCTGCGAAATGGTTCCGTTGGGGTCGTAGGCGGAAGCCTCTATGGTGATGTCGGGGAACGTAGCCTCACCTTGGGGTGCATAGCTGTAGTACATGCCGCCCCCTTTCGGCGAGGTGATGCTCACTATCGGTGCAGTCTTGTTCAGCGAGAATCGCTTGCAGAAGTTCCAGATAAGGTGTCGGTTGAGGTCCATGGGCCAGTGTCCGCCGTTGTGATAGGAGTATAGCCACACCTCGCCGCCGTTAGGTCCGCCGGTCCATTTCTCAAGGTCTCCGTTATACCAGCTTGAACTTATGGGCTTGTAGTTGGCAGTCTTGGTGTAGTTGGTGTGATTGTCGTGCTTGGCATAGTTCTCAATGTAGTCATGTATGCCGTATTGCTCATACCCAAACACATTGTCGTCGTAGGCTATGCACTCCAGCAGGTTAACGGGTTTCTTGCAGTTGTTCCAAGGCTGCTCAGAAAACTGTATTCCACTTGTCGGTGCAAAGGCTGCAATCTTGTCCTGCATGTTGGCTATGCAATGGTGGATGAGCATCGACCCCATGGAGAATCCCGACCAATAGACGCGGTTGGTATCGATGTCGAAGCGTTTCTCCATCTCGTCGATGGTGCTGATGACGAAGTTCTGGTCTTTCGTCCCTCCTGTATCCCATGTGCTGCCGTCGCTGCGCAGGTAGGTTATGACGAACTTGGCCGTGTCTATCATCTCATACATCTTGTCTGCCCCGTACTGGTATTCGGGGTCTTGGTTCATGCCGTGAGTGACGATGAACAGGGGCGACTTGGCCGGAAGGGTGCTTGGTGTGAAAACCACCATGTTCCTGCTTTGTCCATTTACTGTGATGTTTATTTCCTGCTTCTTGTAGGCCGATGCCTGCAAGGCCAAGATGAGGAAAAGAAAGATTGAAAATACGGAACGTCTCATAATGATTGTTGATGGTTAGATTTTAGATATGTGCATTTTTATTCGTCAGTGCTAATGTTACTTCAGCACCACCTTCTTGCCATTCTTGATGAAGATGCCCTTGGAGGGGTTGGCAATGGCCTGTCCGTTGAGGTTGTAGATGCGGTCGAGGCTGTCGGCGGCAGCGACGGTGGTGATGGCTGTCACAGGCTCTCCGCTGTAGGCCAACGAGAGGTAGCCTATTAGGGCGTCGCTCCAACCGGAGGCATCGCTATAGATGGCGAGGACATAGTTACCGCCCTCGTAGACGTCGAACTCAAACGTCTCCTGCTTGGAGCCGCTGAAGCTGTTGGAGGTGACGTTGCCCACGTTCACCGTAGGCATGTACTCCACTTGCGCCACCGCCTCACCGTCGCCAAGCTTCTCCACGGCCACCTCCACCTTCGAGAACTCCTCGCGGTTCCAGTTGCAGATGCGGTATTTGAGTGTGTAGTGCCCGCGGGCGAGAGTCATCGAGCAGTTGGCCTCCGGCAGTCCGTACTTGGCATAGCCCTGATGTGCCTGTCCGTTCTTGTTGCGTATGTAGAGGCCATAGGTGAAGTCGCGCGGCGAGCCAGTCATCTGCAGTATGCGGCAGCCCTGGCCGAAGCCTCCCACATAGCCTATGCGCTTCTCGTCGCTGTCGTAGGTCACCCATCCTGCCGGCACGCTGTTGGCCTCGGTGAACTTCGACGAGAGCACGTATGCTGCCTGGGGGGCGGTGAAGGTGACAGAGGTAGACGTGGAGCCGGTCTCGCCGTCGTTGTCGGTGGCCACCACCTTCAGCGTGTGGGTGCCTGCTGTGGCTCCGCTCAGCGTTGCCTTGTAAGGCTCGGCAGTGACTGTGGCAATCAGCGTGTTGTTGTCGTAGAAGTCCACTTGAGCAATGGTTCCGTTGGTGTCGTAGGCGGAAGCCTCTATGGTGATGTCGGGGAACGTTGCCTCGCCCTTTGCTGCGAAGCTGGTGTATGTGCCGCCTCCCTTTGGCGAGGTGATGCTCACCGACGGCGATGTCTTGTTCAGCGAGTAGCGCTTGCAGAAGTTCCACATCTCCTTACCAGTGTACACCTGGGTCTCCTTGCATATCCAGTGCCCCTTGTCGGCCAGTTCCAACAGCCTTACCTCCACACCGTCGTCGCCAGGTCCCCAGATGTGGAGCTTAGCACCGCCGAAGCCGTTGTAGCTATTAATGGTCTTGGCCGTTGTAGGACAGTTGTTGTGGTTTATCCAAACGTTGAGTGCAGGCTGCACACCGCTGAAGGCGCAGGTGCCATCGCCCGTGCCATGGATCTGCATGATGGGAATAGGTCGCACGTTGGCATTGGCCGAAGCACCGCCCATGGGGTAGCCGCTGACGGGGACGAAGGCGGCAATGAGGTCGGGAATCTTGTTCATGGCGTGGTAGGTGAACATGCCGCCCATGGAGAATCCGCCGAGATAGACGCGGTTGCGGTCAATCTTGTACTGTGTGGACATCTTGTCGATAAGGGCCTTGACGAAGTTGATGTCGCGGTCGCCGCCGGTGTCCCACGACTTGTCGATGCCATTAGGGAAGACGACGACGAACTTGGCAGTGTCGCACACGGCCTGCATGCTGACATTGTCGTTTTTGAACTCATTGTTGATCATCCATCCGGCATCCTGGCTGTAGCCGTGGCAGAAGATGAACAGCGGGCGGTTCTCGCCCAGATCCTTAGGTGCATAGGCAATGTAGGTGCGATTAGTGCCGTCGACGGTGATGGTCGACGTGGCCTGTGCGTTGCTGTGCAGACAGCCCGTTACGAGCAGCACAGCGGCAATGAATAGTTGTTTCATGACTGTTGATGTTTTATTTTATTATTACTTTCTTTCCGTTTATGATATAGATACCCTTGGCGGGCTGGCTCACGCTCTGGCCGCAGAGGTTGAAGATGCTGTTGCCGGATTTGTTGTTGTCGGCCATCGGGCTGATGACAGGTGCAGTGCCCTCGCCCGGAGTCAGATATACAGCGCTCACCTTTGCCGAGCTGTTCCAGTCAACCTTGATGGCGTTGAGGTGGAGGAATGGGTCAATGCGGGTCTTGCCCTCGTTAGTGGTGGTGTTCTTGATGTCCTTCAGCGGTATTACGATGGCCTTCTTCTCGCTGTCCCAGTAGCGGTCCCACTGGTTGAACGACACCTTTATCTCCTTCCACGGGCCGTGGCTGACAAGGCGGTTGGCAAGTATGCGCAGTCCGGAGCCAGAGCCTCGGATTACAAGGTCGCCATAGCCGGAGAGGTCGGCGAAGAGGGTTTCGGTGACGCTGGTGAAGCCGGCCACGGTGGAGCCGCCCTTGACGTCGCTGCCCATGTTCCACTCGGCGCTCACCGTCTTGTCGGTATGCTGGGCTGAGGCACCCGTGCCGTCCCACTCGTAGAACATGTCGGCAGAGAGCAGCGTCCAGTCGTCGGGAGCCACAAAGTCGTCGATGTCGACAAAGCTGAGTATGCTTGCCAGCACATTGTCGCTGCGGTATGGGAAATAGTTGTTGAGCAGGCGGTTGCGTTCAGCCATGTAATGGTCGTCGACGGTATACAGCTGCCCGCGTGAGGTGTAGGGATGCACGTCGCGTCGGTAGTCGCCCCACCGTGCAGCCTCGTCGTAGAGTGCTGCGGATATGGTGTTGTAAAGGCTGTCCCAAAGCTCCACCACAGAACGCTGGCCTAACAGGCCGTCGTCGGCAAACACCTGCTTGGCGCGCTGCTGATAGCGTCGGGCAAAATCGGTGTTGCGCAGCAGGTTGTGGAAGATGCCCGTGGGGTAGCTGCTGCCGTTGTTCTTCGACAGCACGTTCTCGTTGACGCTCTCGAAGATAATCTCGCTGTCCCAGCAGAGGAAGCGGAAACCCTGGCTCTCGGCTCCGCGGCGGCGCAGGGCATACCAGTTGTGATGGTCCCAGTCGGTGTTGCCGCCATACTGGTTTATGAGCATGTAGTCGATGAAGCCGTCGATGTCGAGCAGCGGCTCCAACTCCTCGCTGGCATTGCCGTCGGCATCGAGGCCCTGCAGGCGCAGGTAGCTCTCGTCGGTGGGCGACGCCCCCACGGCCTTGACCGTCTGTACCATCAGTTCCCAGGCTTCCATGTCGCCCTCGCTGGCTTCCAGGTGGTTGCCGCCGTCTTCCTCAATCTTTATCACGTCGATGTCGGTTTTCTTGCCTCCGAGGTGGTGCTTGCCGAAGGTGTCGTCGACGCGCTCGGCAATGTTGTAGAGTCCCCAGTACATGCCATTAATAAATAGGTGTACGTAGAGGGCGTTGACGCTGGTGTGGCCCATGCGGCGCTGCATGCGCCTTGCCCACACGTCGCGCGTGTACTGGGCTTTCTGGCGGTTGCCCTCGGCCCAGTGCTGCCAGGCGTTGCCGAAGTGGCAGCGGAGCACAAGCTGGTCGAACTTGGCGGGTTCGTCCTTGCCGAAGAGCGGGTACTCGAGCGAGCCGGGGCCGTACTCCTTCTTGAAGACAAGGCGGAACGAGTGCTTGGGGTTCTTCTCGGCCAAACGACCGTGGCCGCCGTGCAGGCGCATGCCGCAGTTGACGCTCAGGTCGTGGATGCCAGAAGATGCCGGCTGGTTGGGGTCGGGGCCGAACAGCTCCACGCTGGCGGGGCGTGTCCACCCGTGGCCGGTGGTGTCGCCCACGGGCGGGCCTGTGAAGATGTAGATGCCGCCACGGTCGGGGTCTTCCTCGTGACTGAAGAAGTTGTCCTTGTCGGAGACTATGCTAAGTATGGGCAGCGACTTCAGGCCGGCGATGATTTTCGGCCGCAGACGGCTGTCGTTGGTCATCTCGGGGTCCATGCCGTAGTCGGCGGGAGCAACACCAAATTCCTGGGTGAAGTGTCCCCACTCTGTGGGGTAGCCGTCGGGGTAGTCGGGCTGGCTGAGCACTGAGCTTACGAAGAGGTAGGTGGCGGTGGTGATGGTGGAGCTGACAGCACCGTCCTTTACCTCTGCTGCGCGCAGCAGAGTGGTCTGTGTTAGCGTCAGCGGCTCGGTATAGAGAGCGCTGGCTGCCGTAGGCGCGCTGCCGTCGAGAGTGTAATGGATGGTGGCGTCGGCGTCGGAAGACGTAATGGCAACGGTTATGCTGTTGTCCTCGTACAGGCCGTGGGGCTTGCTGAACTGTGGTTGGGCATGAGCGGCCAGTGCTGCTGCGAAGAGCAGCACTGTGGCCATACTCATGGGTTTACGGTTGACTGTGTTCATTGTTATTAGCTATGGTAAAAGGTGTTGGTGGTCCTACCTCACGGCAATCTTGCGCCCGCCAACAACGTAGATGCCGGCAGGAAGGCCGCGGGTGGCCTCGGTGCGTGGCACTCGGTGGCGCAGCATGGTTCCGGTGAGAGTGTAGACACTGACCGTGTCATCGGCAATCATGCTGATGTCGCTGATGCCAGATGAGGGATCCATGCGGCTGTAGTCATCGTTGTTGGTAACGTAGATGTCCTTCATCACTATGGTTCCCGTACCGTTGCCGGTGAAGGTGATCATGTAGACGTGCTCGGTGCTGAGCGGGCGGTTCTTGAGGGTATTCGACGTGTTCTTGGCGTTCTTCAGGTCAACCACAATCTGCAACTCTGTGCCGAAGGCGGGTGTGGTGTGGCAGGCTCCGTTGACCTTGTTCGAGGTGTAAATGTTCAGCTTGGCGTCGGCCGTCTGTTTCTGGTTGAGCTTCACCACGAGGTACTTGTATGCCGAAAGGTCGATGCCCTCAGGGTACACCCATCCCACCTGCCCGTTGCTGCCGGGCTTGAACACGCAGGTCGTGGCGTTCTTGCGGTACGAGCCCTGACCCACTACGTTGGTGGTGATGAACTGTGCTTCGGTGGGGAAGAGTGAGGATGTAACCATGAACGTGGTCTGCACCTGATTGCCGAAAGCGTCGGTATAGGTGGCGGTGACGTTGGTAGTGCCTTCGCCTATGCCGATCATCTGCCCGTTGCGGAACTCCACGATGCCCGGTGTCTCACACTCGAAGCTGGTCTGCGTGGTGACGTTCTCCGTGTGCTTGTCGGCGAAGGTTGCCGTGAGTATGGGGGCACACCAGCCGCCAATCATGGCCTCCATGGAGGTCTTCGACGGCTTGAGGCTGTTGACGGTGAACATTTTCTCGTCGATGGTGGCAGTGAAGGCGGGATAGATGGCATCCTCGTCGAAGTCGGCCTCGGTGGTGAACCAGTCGAAGTCGGCAGAGCCGCCGGCAGCTTTTGTGGCATAGCAGAAAAGACCGTAGCGGGCTCCGACGAAAACGTTGAGGTTGAAGCTCAGCTTTGTCTCTCCGCCGAGGGCATTCCACTCCTTGTTGTCGAGTGAATAGTAGAACTTGGTGAGGCTGGTGGCATAGTCGATGGTGGCGCGCAGGTAAATGATGTCATTAACCTCGACGCCCTCGGCAACGGTCTCCTTGGGCGTGAAGTTGTTGTCGACGCGCAGCGTGTCCTGCCGCCAGAACACCTGGAACTTGTTGTCCTTCTTCTCCACGCCAATCATGGCCTGCGGGTCCTGGAAGATGCAGATGCCGGCGCGGTCGCCCTCGAGCATGCGGCTAACGTCAAGGCGGACGGTGCCCGTGCTGGCCTTGCCGTTGAGCGCGAAGATGCGCTGGGTAAGCATGTTGCGAGCCTGAGTAAGGCGGTTGGTGACGTTCGACGTCTTCAGGCGCAGCCAGCCCGGACGCTCGAAGAGGCTCCAGGCCTTGTCGTCGGGGTTGTGATTCCACTCCCACTGCATGCCCAAGGGGTAGGTGCGGAAATTGTCGGTGGTGGGAAGGCGCTTCACGCCGATGTCGCCCACGGCCTTGGGCTTGGTGTAGGTGTCGTAGGGCACGCCGTTGTTGCCCACGATGGGCCAGTTGTCGGTCCATGTCACGGGCTGCAGGTTGGGCATACGGCCAAATGCACCGAGGTCTTCCTGCATGATGGTCCACCACTTGCCGGCAGCATCCTCTATAAGCGAGCCTTGGTGTATGGTGTTCACCTTGCCGTTGATGTTCTTCTCCAAAAGCATCTTTTCCTCGTATGGACCGAAGACGTTCTTGGAGCGGAAAGCCACCTGGCCTGACGGCCATCCGCCGTATGTGGCGTAGATATAGTAGTAGTCGCCTACCTTATAGAAGTGGCAGCCCTCAAGGCCGGAGCCGTCCCTTGTGATGACGGTCTTCTCCTGCTTGAAGTTGAAGTTCTCGTCAAGCTCGCACACGTTGATGTGGTCAATGCCGCAAGCAACGTACACCTTGCCGTTGTCGAAGAGCATTCCCGGATCGTAGTAGATGCGCGAGAGCTTCTTCTTCTCCCATGTGCCCTCAGGGGTGGATGTTGTCAGCAGCCAGCCGCCGGCATCGTTGCCATTGATGAGCAGATAGAACTTTCCGTTGTAGTACTTCATGGAGCATGCCCACATGCCGGCGGCGTAGGCGTTCTTGCCGTTGAGCAGGTTGTAGCGGTCGTTGTCGGCCAACTGCAGCAGGGGCTGTGCACAATATTCCCAGTTCACCATGTCCTGCGACTTCATGATGGTGGCTCCCGGGAAGTGGTGCATGGTGGTCGACACCATATAGTAGGTGTCACCAACGCGGATGACGTCGGGGTCGGGCACATCGGCGCGGACGATGGGGTTCTGGTACTTGGTACCCCTGTCGCTGACTGGGGTGCTGACAAAGTCGGGCAAGGGGTTGTTAACCTTTGCCCATTCGGCATACCAGTCCATGCAAGCCTTGCCGCAGGCCTCCTCCAAGCCTCCGAAAGCAGGTGTCACATTACCACTGCGCAGTAGCTCGTCAATGTCGATGAGGCAGCCCGTGCCAGAGAGGGTCATGGAGATGTTTCCGTAGTAGTCGTGTACGGCCTTGTAGACCGTACCCCACATCGATGTGCGGCCTGTGGCCCATGTGCCGTAGTTAGACTCCACCCAGACGCCGTGCTCGTTGTAGTGGCCAGTGCCTGGCTTGTTGGGGCTCCAGTCAATCTCGGTGATGATGACGGGGTTGGTGTCTAACACTGGCACTTGATTGTGGAACTGGTTGATCTTGTTCTTCTTGGCCTGCTCCAGATTGGCGGCGGTAAGGTTTTTGTCTTCACAGCCATACCAGCCGTCGTAGTCGTGAACGGCGTAGCCAATGTTGTAGCCCTCAATGGGGTATTGCTTGTAGTTGCTGTAGCCCGACTGCCATCCGGAGCCAGGCACCCAGATGATGCCAGTGAAGCCGTTGGCACGGATTTTGTCCACTACAGGCTGGAAGTAGTCGTGAAGGGCACGGGCATTGTCGGCGTTGTTGGCATCCCTGACGTTAACAGGCTCGTTGGCCAGCTCAATGCTGATGTGGCCTGCATGGCGGCGGATGGAGTCGTTCTGGGTGAACAGATCCCATACCGTTATGAGATACTGCTGGTAGTAGTCGCCAACCTTAAGGTCGTGGGGGCAGACACCCGGCGGGCGCACCACAACGTACATGCCGTGCTTCATGGCACGCTGCATGAGTGGGTAATACAGGCTTTTGAGGTAGGTGGTGAGGCGCGTGGGGTTGAACTTCCTGATATCGGCCTCGCCGCTCGCATCCGACGACTGCCCCTGTGCCCCAGAGTAGGTGTAGGAGCTGTTGGGGTCGTTAGTCCATGCCGGCTCAAGGTGGAGGCGGAAGACGTCGCAGTTGGCCTTCTCAAGACCTGTGAACAGCTTCTCGAAGTAGGCTTGACAGTTGGCTACGCCGGTGGCATTGTAGCCGCCCGACCAGCGGTTGCCGTTGAACCACATGCTCGGCGTGTCCATCACGCCGTGAAGCACCACATGGTTGCCATGACTGTCCACCAGCCACTTTCCTTCTACGTGGAGTGAGGGGAGGGGTTTAGTTACTTGGGCGTTGGTTGCCATACAGATGGCGGCAACCATTAGGGAAAGTAAAATTCTCTTCATAGAAAAAGTCTTTATGTTTTGGCATGTTATTTTCAAGTTGCAAAGTTACACATTATTTATTATTAGTGCTTAGGTTTATGTTGCACATGTTTTCACAAACGTTTCATTAGGGAAGTGAGAGAATAAAGTGGCGCCTGCTATTGCAGGATTGGAGAAAAATGAGTACCTTTGCACCCGCATTTGAGACAATACTCAACAATGATGACAATGAAAGAGAAACTGACTATTGTAAAGGTTGGCGGAGCAGTCGTGGAAGACGAGAAACAGCTCGGAAGACTGTTGGCGGACTTCTGTGCCATTGAAGGGCGTAAGGTGCTGGTACATGGCGGAGGGAGAAGGGCCACCCAAGTGGCGGCAAAGCTCGGAATAGAGAGCAAGATGGTGGACGGACGGCGCATCACCGATGAAGAGATGCTGGAGGTGGTGACCATGGTCTACGGAGGGTTGGTAAACAAGAACCTTGTGGCAAGGCTGCAGGCAGGAGGCGTTAACGCCCTCGGACTAACGGGAGCCGACATGGATGTGTTGCACTCACACCGCCGTCCGGTGAAGAACGGCATAGACTTCGGATTCGTAGGCGACGTGGACCGTGCCGACGGAGCAATACTGGCCTCACTTATAGAGAAAGGTGTAACGCCGGTGATGGCGCCGCTGACACACGACGGACAGGGCAACATGCTTAACACCAACGCCGACACCATTGCCTCTGAGACCGCCAAGGCCCTGGCCGAATTCTATGACGTGACGCTCATATACTCGTTTGAGAAAAGAGGGGTGCTGGCAGACCCTGACGATGACAACAGCATGATAGAAACCATCACACACGCTGACTTTGAGCGATACCGTGCCGACGGCACCATCAGTGGGGGCATGCTGCCAAAGATTGAGAATGCACTGGCAGCCATCGACGCTGGCGTGAGCCGCGTAATCATCACCTTGGCTACAGCTATTGACGGCAAGCACGGCACGGTGATAAAAAAATAAAAAAAATTCTCCAACAACTGTAACTTTCCGCCCCTTCATTCGTCGTATTATATAGAGAGGATGAAAAACATCAGCTTCCGAGACGACATCCTGCCACTGAAGAATGAGCTCTTCAGGCTTGCTCTCCGCATCACTCTCAATCCTGCGGAGGCCGAAGATGTTGTTCAGGAAACAATGATAAAAGTTTGGGGGCGCCGCGAACAGTGGCAGCAGATAGACAACATGGAGGCTTTCTGCATTACCACATGCCGCAATCTGGCTCTTGACAAGACGAAAAAGATGGCTAACCGCAGCCAAAGCCTTGATGATGACAGCCTTGGCGCACCCGACAACAGCTACGCCTCTAACCCCGAGGAGCAAACCATTCAGCGCGACCGTATAGAACTGGTTAGGAAGCTGATGGACAGCTTGCCAGAGAAACAGCGCACGGTTATGCTGTTACGCGAGACTGAAGGCAAGAGCTACAAGGAGATTGCTGCGATAATGGATGTCAGTGAGGAACAGGTGAAGATAAATATCTTCCGAGCACGACAGACTATCAAGCAAAGGTATTTGAAGACGGAAAATTATGGACTATAGCTATATTGAACAACTCCTGAATCTCTATTGGCAGTGTGAGACAACGCTGCAAGAAGAGGAAATCCTGCGCCAGTTCTTCGCGCAGGAGGATATTCCATTTGCTTTAGAGAAGTATCGTCCGCTCTTTGCCCGCCAACAGCAGCCGACGCTGGATGACGCATTCGACGAGCGTGTGCTACAGGCCATAGACGAACCCCAGCCCGTGAAGGCTCGTGTGGTTGGGCTACACCACCACTTGGGACCGCTACTGAAAGCTGCGGCAATAGTGACCGTTATCTTTACTCTCGGCAATGTGGCTCGATTCTCACTGTCGGGCGATGATGGCAGCGATGACATCAACTACGCAGACTACAAGGACACATACCAGGATCCCGCGATGGCGTATGACAATGTGGAAGATGCCCTGCAACTCATCTCCGAGGGTATTAGCCAGGCAACACAGGCCGACTCACTGCTCTCGGCCACACGTCTTGACCAGGACTCTCTCAGGACAGAATAACAGAATAAATGAGACGCGCTCTTTGCTTATTGGTAATAATGCTTGTTGCAGTGGCGGCAAACGCCCAGCACAATCAGGATTTCGCTTCGAAGTTCATGAAGATGAACAAGGCAGACAGCACCATAAGGTGCGTGACCGTCAGCCCGAAGATGATGATGACGCTGCAAGGGAACACTGACGAGAACCATACGGCTGGCATGCGCCAGGCAGTGTCGAAACTGAAGAGCGCAAGGATTGTGACTGCTGCCGACAGCTACTTCGATGTGGCTGTGGAACTGTTAAGGCAAAACGCCAAGCGCTTTTCGCTGGAGCGTGACTTTAGGAATGGAGAACAACACTGGGCGTTCTACAAGCGGGCAAGCAAGAGAGGAAACATCGTGGAGCTGATAATGCTTCAAGCCGACAGCAATAAGAGGCAACTGACAATAGTCAACTTGACAGGAAACCTCGACGATGACTTCATACGAAGTCTGACACAAGACGTTACGGAGGAGGAACATCATACGGAATAAGGACAAGGGGCGTGAGCCTCACCATGATTAAGGATATATTTTCTATGCTTTCTCAAAATAATATCATTTGTTAAAAACACAACGAAACTGTGAAGTTTCGCTTTCTCTCAAATTTTTCATAACATACTAATGACGACGAGAAGGGGCTGGACATCGGGATTCCGAGGCAGCCCTTCTCTATTTTTGTTACCCAAGCTCAAGGAATGTGTGAATATGGCATGTGGAGCAGGCGCTTAGGGACGCGTCTGTCCTTGGCCTTCTATAATCCACTTGTATGTGGTTATCTCTTCAAGGGCCATGGGGCCGCGCGGGCCGAGTTTCTGTGTAGAGATACCTATCTCAGCTCCTAGGCCGAACTGTGCGCCGTCGGTGAAGGAGGTGGGAGCATTCCAGTAGACACAAGCGGCATCGACATGCTGCTGGAAACGGGAAGCGGCCTCGGCATCGGTGGTGACTATTGCCTCACTGTGGCCGGAGCCATAGCGGTCGATGTGCTCAAGGGCTTCGTCGAGCGAGGCAACGGTTTTGATAGCCATCTTATAGTCCATGAATTCCGTTCCGAAGCTGTCTGCTGTGGCGTGTTGTATAAGCGATGAGTGTGGGGCGAAAAGCCTTGAACCGGCTACTGCTGCATACGATTGCTCGTCACAATACAGTGTGACGGGTGGAGTGTGGGTGAGTAGCGGTTCTACTATGGCAGGCAGGTCTGCAAGGCGCTTCTTGTGTATGATGAGGCAGTCGAGAGCGTTGCATACCGACACGCGGCGCGTCTTGGCGTTGTTGACAATGGCACGGCCAATCTCTATGTCGCCATCCTCATGGAAGTATGTGTTCACTACTCCTGCACCAGTCTCAATGACTGGTATACGTGCATTGTCGCGCACGAAATCTATTAGTCGCCGTCCCCCGCGAGGAATGCAGATGTCAATGTATCCCACGGCTCCCAGCATCTCGCCCGTGGCCTCGTGGGTGGCGGGGAGCAATGCCACCACGTCGGGGTTGACTCCGTACTGCTGAAGCACATCGTGGATGAGTGCCACCTCGGCCCTGTTGGAGCAGTCGGCATCTCTTCCGCCCTTGAGAACGCATGCGTTACCGCTCTTGAAGCATAGCGAGAACACGTCGAAGGTGACATTCGGCCGTGCCTCGTAAATCATGCCAATGACTCCGAAAGGCACCGACACCCGGTACAGCTCCAACCCGTTGGGCAGGGTGTGACGCTTGGTGATGTGCCCGAGGGGCGATGGCAGGTTGCTCACGCTGGTCATGTCGGAGGCAATGCCTCCCAGACGGCTTTCTGTGAGCTGCAGACGGTCGTAGAGCGGGTTGGTGACCTCCATCTTGGCGAGGTCTTCGGCATTGGCCTTTAGAATAACATCTTTCTTGTCGATGATGGCAGCTGCCACTGCGCGCAGAATCTCGTTGCGCTGCTGGTCGTTGATGAGTGTGAGGCTCTTGCTGGCCTTCTTCACTCGCTCGAAGGTTTCTTTCAATTGCATGGTTCGTTTGGGGGATTATGGGGTTATGGGACTTATGGGGCTAATGGGACTTATTGGGTGTGCTTGGGATGAATTCGGTGTGAGGAGTCTGGCTGTTTCGTTCCATGAGGTCGATGAGGATGTTGTCACGCTCACCGTTGGCTATTATCACGCGTATGCCGGCTTGCGACACCTTGCTTGCTGTTGTGTATTTGGAGTGCATTCCTCCTCGTCCGAATGCGCTTTTTTCCGGACTGATATACTCGCTGAGGTCTCGGCCTGGAGCCACAGTGGCTATCAGCTCCGCCTGCGGGTCGTCGGGGTGCGTGGTAAAGATGCCGTCGATGTTCGACAGCAGTACCAGCGTCTCGGCTTTCATCATCTGTGCTATAAGCCCTGACAGCTCATCGTTGTCGGTGAACATCAGCTCAGTTACGCTGACGGTGTCGTTTTCGTTGACTATCGGCAGCACTCCGTTGTCGAGCATCACAGTCATGCAGGCCCGCTGGTTCCTGTACTGCTCTCCCGGCTCGAAGTTCTCCTTCATGGTCAGCACCTGTCCCACGTGCATGTGGTATTCCCTGAAGAGGTCGTAGTACAGGCCAATGAGCTTTGCCTGTCCGAGGGCAGAGAACAGCTGTCGCTGTTCCACTGAGTCCATGTCGTGGTCAACCTTCAGTTCCCCACGTCCGCTGGCCATGGCTCCTGACGACACGAGAATCACCTCGTACCCGTTGTTCCAAAGGTATGCTATCTGGTCTACGATGGCCGACATTCGTGTGACGTCAAGCTTGCCGTCGCTTCTTGTGAGCACGTTAGAGCCCACCTTCACTACTATCCGTGTCTTTTGGTTGATGGCTGTCTTTTCCATTTAGTTGCTTTTGTGTTTATTGCTATAGCATTGCGAGTGCCTGGTTTTCGGCCTCTTCCATCTGCTGGCGCTGTCCTGGGCCTTTGTCGTCGATGCCGCAGAGGTGGAGTATGCCGTGGATTATCACCCTGTGCAGCTCGTCGTCGTATTCCTTGCCGAAGAGCTGTGCGTTTGAGCGCACGGTGTCTGTCGAGATTACAATGTCGCCGTTGAGAGTGTCGCCCTCGCAGTAGTCGAAGGTGATGATGTCGGTGTAGAAGTCGTGGCCTAAATACTCGTTGTTCACGCTTAGTATCTTGTCGTCGTCAACGAAGAGGTAGCCCACTTCTCCCACACGCTTGCCATAGCTCTCGGCCACCTTGCGTATCCATGCCGTGGTGTCGCGCTTCCTTATGCTTGGCATCTTTGTGCCTTCTGCTTGGTATGTTATCATCTTGGTGCTATTTGTTTGTAGTATGCCGCTCTGGCAGGAATTGTGACACGTCAACCCCGAAGTGCCTCAGCTCGCGTACTGCTGTCGAGGAGACGCTGGCCAGCTCAGGCTCGGTGTATAGCAGTATCGTCTCTATGCCTCCCAACCTGCGGTTGATGTCGGCCTGCCACTGCTCGTGCTCGAAGTCGCTGACAGTGCGCACACCTTTTATTATATATGCAGCTCCCTCCTGCCGCGCAAAGTCTATGGCGAGACCGTTGTAGATTTTCACCTCTATGTGGCTGTCTCCGGCATACAGCTCCTTGATGGCCTGCATCCGGTTTTCTGCGGGAGTCATATTCGGCTTGTGCACATTGTCGCCCACAACCCCTATTACAAGCCTGTCGAAGAGGCCAGCGGCACGGCGTACTATTGAGTCGTGGCCTATGGTGAAGGGGTCGAAGGTTCCTACGAATATTCCTGTTTTCATGTTCTTTATTGAGCTACTGTGGCTTCTGCGAGGCCTGTGACTGCTTCTTTAGTTCTGGATAGCTGATACGTGTGTGGTAGATGGTTTTCAGCTTGTCTATGAGCACAGTCTTGGAGTACTGTATGTCACGGAAGGTGATGGGGCAGTCGCGGAAGTACCCGTCTTCCACTTGGCTGTCGATGATGCGGTTCACCAGCTCGCGGATGGTTTTCTCTGTGTAGTCGGGCAGTGAGCGCGATGCAGCCTCCACGCTGTCGGCCATCATCAGTATTGCCTGCTCCTTGGTGAAGGGGTTTGGCCCCGGGTATGTGAAGAGCAGGTCGTCGACGGGTTCGTCAGGGTGCTCGTTCTTCTGCTTCACGTAGAAGTACTTTGTCTTGCCTTGGCCGTGGTGTGTCTGGATGAACTTCTGTATCACGTCTGGCAGGTTGTACTTGTCGGCCAGCTTCAATCCCTCCGTAACGTGGCTTATCAGCATTTGTGCGCTTTCCACATAGCTGAGGCTGTCGTGAGGGTTCATGCCTCCCGACTGGTTCTCTGTGAAGTATGCGGGGTTCTGTATCTTTCCCACGTCGTGGTATAGCGCTCCCGTCCTCACCAGCAGGCTTTTGCCGCCAATTTTGTGTGCTATCTCTGCCGCCAGGTTTCCCACCTGTATGGAGTGCTGGAAGGTGCCTGGTGCCACCTCGCTCATCTTGCGCAGCAGTTCCTTGTTCATGTCCGACAGCTCTATGAGCGTGATGTCCGACGTATATCCGAACACTTTCTCAATAAGATAGAGCAGCGGGTATGAGCAGAAGATAAGTATTGCATTGACAACGAGGAAGTTGAAGTCGCTGTAGTCAACCTCCGAGAGGTCGTCGCTGCGTATCCAGTCGAGGGAAAGGTCAACCACAATGGTCACCACGGCCACGATGATGGCAGTCTTGAACAGCTGCGAGCGGCTGCTAAGGTCGCGCAGGGAGTAGATGGCCGCCAGTCCCGCCGCCGTTTCCACGGCCAGGAACTCAAGTGGGTGGTGCAGCATGGGAGCACAGACGAGCAGCATGGTGATGTGGGCCATGAATGCCGTCCTGCTGTCCATGAACACTCTCACTATTATCGGTACAAAGGCGAAAGGCAGTATGTAGACATGCAGTATGCCTCTTCCCACGAGCAGCGAGGTGAGTGCCGAGAAGAGTATGATGATGGTGTAGAGCATGGCTGCCGACCGCCACTTCTCAAAGTAGTCGTCGCGCCACAGGCATAGGTAGACGGTGAATAGCATCACTAACGTGAACACATAGAGTATCTGCCCCATGATGGTTGTCGAGAGCTTGGCATCGTCCTTTTTCCTCCTCTCGTTCTCCATGTTGTACGACTTCAGTATGTTGTACGTGCGCTCGTCTATTATTTCTCCGCGGTCAATGATTTTCTGTCCGCGCTGCACTATGCCTATGGCCAGTGGTATGGAGTTGAGCAGGTCGCTCTGGCTGGCCTCGGTGCGCTCGCGGTCGTAGATCAGGTTGGGCAGTATGTAGTCGTTCAAGGCGCACTTCTGAAGCTGCTCGCGGTGGTCGGCAAGCATAGGGTCGAGGAACAGCTGCTCGTAGGCCGACACCGTGGAGTACATCTGGCTCACGGGCAGGCTGTTGGCCGTGCGCCCGCTGACCACGCGGATGGTCTTCAGCGAGTCCTTGCTCAGGTTGCTGTAGTCTGAGGTGCTCATTATGCCCTGCTTGTATATGCTGTGCAGGCGGTTGGCCACCACGCTTATGTAGTCGGAACTCAACTCGGGAATGCCCTGGCTGTAGTCGCGCAGGAACTGCCTCACCTGTGCCTGCTCTATGGTGTTGTCAAGCGTATAGTATGGCTCAAACTGGCGCAGTGCGCTGTCGCGCTCGGCGGCCACCGCCTTCTCGCTCTTGTAGATGGGGAAGTCGAAGGGTGCCGTAAGGTCGGCATACCGCCACGGCCGTCCCGGCTCCATGCTGAAAGTGCTTTGGCTGTCGGTGGGCATGAGCCAGACAATCACAGCCACCGTTACCACCACTATGGCTGTGCGGATGAGCAGCTGCTTCCACGACAATGAGCTTAGTTTTATCTGTTTACTCATGGCTGTCTTATTATCTGTTCTTTGTCATCACCGCCTTGATGAAATATGCAATCAGCAGGATGTAAGCCAGCAGGGAGAGCAGCTCCGAGAGCGGGCTGGCCCACCAACCTTCATAGTCGAACGACACTCCGCCGAACCTGAGCAGGGCGCTCACCACGCCCATCAGCGCTCCACCGGCAATGAATCCCGAGGCGAGTAGCGTGCCACGCTCACCGCGGGCATCGTTGACGGCCTTGTCCTTCGACCGTGAAGTGACATACCAGTTGACGGCACCGCCCACCAACAGGGGCACATTCAGTTCCAGCGGGATGAACATACCCAATGCGAAGGGAAGGGCCGGCACCTTGCACAGTGTGAGCACCACAGCCGTGGCGGCTCCTATGGCGTAGAGCACCCACGGCGCGCCCACGCCGTTCATCAGCGGGTCGATGACGGCTGCCATGGCGTTGGCTTGCGGTGCGGCCAGCTGCCCCGAGGCGAAACCGTAGGTCTCGTTGAGCAGCATCATCACTCCGCCCACGGTGGCTGCCGACACCAGGGTGCCCAGGAACTTCCATGTCTCCTGCTTCCTCGGGATGGTGCCTATCCAGTAGCCTATCTTCAGGTCGGTGATGAAAGCACCGGCCATTGACAATGCCGTGCACACCACGCCGCCCATGATCAGTGCGGCCACCATGCCCGACGTGCCCTTAAGCCCCACGCCCACCATCACCACCGAGGCCAGTATCAGCGTCATCAGTGTCATGCCGCTGACGGGGTTCGAGCCTACTATGGCTATGGCGTTGGCTGCAACGGTGGTGAAGAGAAAGGCTATCACGGCCACCAGCACTATGGCTACCAAGGCCTGCAGAACGTTGCCGTCCATCACTCCGAACCAGAAGAACAGGAATGTGACTATTAGCGTTGCTGCCGATGCCATGGCTATGAAGCGCATCGACAGGTCAAGCCCGCGCCTGTCACCTGTCGAGGCGTCGCCTGCTTGCAGGCGCCCTTCCTCTGCATGTGCGCCAGACTGTTGGTTGCCGCGCTTCAGGTTTTTCACCGCGCTCCATATTATGTCCTTGCTCTTTATTATCCCTATTATTCCGGCCATGGCTATGCCGCCGATGCCTATCGACTTGCCGTAAGCACGGAATATCTGCTCGGGCGACATCTCGCCTACTGCCGTGGTGATGCTCGGATCCCACTGGTTAAGCACCTCACTGCCGAACAGCAGCGACATCAGCGGCACCACGAGCCACCACACCGACAGCGAGCCAATGGTGATGATGAGCGCATACTTAAAGCCG
This sequence comes from Prevotella sp., assembly GCA_017449025.1. GTDB lineage: Bacteria > Bacteroidota > Bacteroidia > Bacteroidales > Bacteroidaceae > Prevotella. The sequence continues at coordinate 19,939 of JAFSKJ010000105.1, forward strand.
ATGATGTAGCCTAAGCCCAGCACCGCAGCACCCGTGTTCACCTTGAACACCAGCTTCGCCTGGTCGGCAATCTGCTCTCCCCACCCCACTACGCGGCTCGTGAAATTCTCGTTCCACCAGCCGAAGGTGGCCACAACAAAGTCGTAAAGACCGCCCACTATGCCTGCCACGAGCAGCGGCTTCGCCTGGCCGCCGCCCTTGGAGCCGCTCACCAGCACCTGCGTGGTGGCCGTAGCCTCGGGGAAGGGGTAGCGACCGTGCATGTCGCTGACAAAGTATTTCCTGAATGGTATCAAAAAAAGTATGCCGATGATGCCGCCCAAGAGCGACGCAATGAATATCTTCAGAAACGAGGCCGACATCTCCGGATACTTGGCTTGCAGGATGTAGATGGCAGGCAGGGTGAAGATGGCTCCTGCCACCACGGCTCCCGAGCAGGCGCCTATCGACTGGATAATGACGTTCTCACCCAGCGCGCGCGAACGCTTGGTGGCTGTCTGCAGGCCCACGGCGATGATGGCTATTGGTATGGCCGCCTCGAACACCTGGCCCACCTTCAGGCCCAAGTAGGCAGAGGCTGCCGAAAACAGCATAGCCATCAGCACGCCCCACGTCACCGACCACGCGCTCACCTCGGGGTATCTCCCCCCCGCGGGCAGCATCGGCACGTAACTCTCTCCGTCCTTCAGCTCACGGAACGCATTCTCCGGCAGCTGTGTATTCATCTCTTCCATGCTTTTATTCTCTTTTAAAACAACATCCGACAGCTTGTTTGCTCAGCGGCTGTCGGCACGCTGGGCGATGCAAAGGTAGTGGTTTTCTCGTAACCATGCAAATATTTTGGGCAAAAACTTCAGCCTTCGCCCAAAATAGGTATGCAAGCCGACAGACTGGCATTATTACGCCTGACTGCCGGTGACAGGTCATTTCTGCTCCTTGTCTTTTTCCTTGTCTTCTTTCACCTCTGTGGCCTTATAGCCAAACTTCTCGAAGCTCTTGATAATTGTCTCCGGCTTGGTCTTGTCTGCGTCGTAAGTAATGGTGACACGCTGCTCTTCAATGTTGCACTCAATCTGCTTGACGCCCTTCTCGAAACGCAGGTTGCCCTGGATTTTTTTCTCACAGCTCTCGCAGTGCATCTGTGGCTGAGTGGTTACTACAACGGTCTTGATGTCCTTTGCCAAGCCAACCACGGTGGTCAGCATCATGGCACTTAATACTAATGCTTTTTTCATAATTCTAAATTCTTAATTCTCAAAGTCTTCCAAAATTCACACGGATGCCGGCATACAGCATGGCACCTTGCACGGGTCCCCACACCATGGTGGGGTCGAACGTGCTGCTCCAAGGGTCTTCTGCATTAATGATGCTCTGCTTTTGGCGGAAGCCCGTCAGGTTCTCTCCACCTATATATACAGAGAAATGACGGAACCAGCGGGTAATCTGTGCCGACACCTGCTCGTAGGCATGAAAGCGCTCGCCCCAAAGGCCATCGACGGGAGTAGGCATGCGTCCGCCACCATTCAGCTGCAGCGTGGCATCAAACTGCCAGAGGCCGAGGGGGGTCTTGTAGCTGGCTGTTACGAGCCCCTTGTAACGGCTGGTCAGCGGCTTCTCCTTCAGCTCGCCGCCGTAGGTACACTTCACGTCGTTCCAGCGCCAGGCGGCAGTCAGCTCCAGACCTTTCACTATGGGATAGGTGGCATCCACCTGGACAGTGTTCGAATACGACTTGCCGTCGAGGTTGGTGATGCGGATCTGCGAAGCATTGCTATCATAGTCTACAACGGCCTGCTGACTGAAATGGGTATGGTAGTACTCGGCATTCAACTTCAGAGTCTTGCCGAACAGGGGTATGTAGAACGAGCTGCTGAGGCCGTAGTTCCAGGCCTGCTCCTGCTCCAAGTCGTCGACAACCAGTTGGCGTCCGCTGGCCAGCAGATTGTTGTTCTCTGCCAGAGCGTGAACGGTACGGTAGCCCTTGCCTGCCGACAGTCGCAGATTGACTATTTCGTTAGGCATCAGCTTCAGGTGGAAACGGGGTGTCACAAACGTACCGTAACGGCTGCTGTGGTCGGCTCTCACACCAGCCATCGCCACCACCTTGTCGTTCAGGTTGTAGGTGTACTGGGCGTATGCACCCGGCGTGGTCTCCTTGTCGTCATGGGTCAGGTAATCATGATTCAACGACAAACCGGCCGAGAGGTTGTGCTCCTTAGTGAAGTTGGTCTCGAACAGCAGTTGGGCGTAGGCATTCTTCTGGTTCACACTGTAGTGCTTGTCACCATAGTTGGCATCCAGCAGGTGCATCGAGGCGTTGCCCATGACGGCGATGTTGGTGCCGTGCTCAGCATCGAGGATGAAGGCGTGCTTCATGTAGCCGTCGTAGCGGTCGGTCTCGACGCCTATCTCATACAGACGGTGGGCGCTGGGCGCAGTATGATGCGTCTGTCCACCCCCACGCTTCTCTTTCACCATGCTGATGCCACCGTGGAACATGTAGTGCTCGCCCTTCCATTTCCAACGGTTCTGCAAATTCCATTGGCGCACGTTGGGCTGGTCCAGAAAACCGTCATCGTTCTGGTCGTGGTGCCCGAAGTCGTCCTGATAGTGAGCAAGCACCTCGGTACTCAGCTTGTCGTCCAAATGTATGTTGCCATCGGCATTAGCTTCCACACGGCTCATCGTGTTGCCATAGAGGTTCACCGTCACGCCCTCGTCGTTGTCGGGCTTCAGGTACTCAATGTCTATCTGTCCTGTTATACTCTCATAGCCATTTCTCACCGACGACGACCCCTTCGACACCTGGATGCTGTTCATCCAAGGGCCTGGAACGTAGTCGAGGGCATAGGGGGCGGCGGCGCCGCGGAAGTTGGGCAGATTCTCGGTCAGCATCTGCACGTAGGTGCCGCTCAGCCCCAGCAGCTTTATCTGCTTGGCTCCCGTGGCGGCATCGCTATAGTTCACGTCCACGGAGGGGTTGGTGGTGAAGCTCTCGCCAAGGTTGCAACAGGCGGCCTTGAACAGCTCTTCACGCCCTATCAGCACGGCGTTTGCCGGTCCGGCCACACGCTTTGTTCCTGCGCGGCGCGAGGTTATAGTAACGTTCTGAATGTTCTGCTCCTTGTCAACCTCCAACGAGTCATTGTCCTGTCCGAATGCAGACAGGGTTAGCATCATGACGATGCTTGTCAGTACGATTCTCATTATTTCTGATATTGATGTTAATATGATACATTACTTTACCAGGACACTGCCAGGCAAAGGCAATACCCTGAAACACAGAATCATATTAAAATCAAATCAGCAAGACGCGGATTAAGTTCAGATAGTCGCGGGGTGGACCTTTCCACACCTGCGCAGTGAACTCACAGGCGGCCTTGTTATCCGTAGGCACCAGCCATTCTGCTACAAGGCTTGGCAGGATGGCCAGCAGGGGCTGCATCACGTGGAAGTCGTAAGCCACGGTCTGCGCCATATTCGTCGGCGAGAGTTCATAATGCTCCGTGGTCATGCAGCTGGCATTCATATCGCAACTCATATCGCCCATATCGCCGCTGTTGAATACGGTCATCACCTTTAGTGTTCCCGTATGTGCACAGCGTGTAACGGTAATACCACTTCCCATGCACAGCAACGTCACAGAAAGCAGCACCGACAGGCAGATATCACCGATCTTCTTCATACCGTCTGCAAAGATAGCATATTTTCCGAATAAAATGTACATCTGCCGACGATTACTTAAGCATATTTAACACTCCGGCAGACAAAGAGTCTACACTGCCATACGCGAAAAAGGAAAGATATTACCATAATTATTCTTCGAGATAGCTATGTCTAAAGCCCCCAGAGGGGATGATAACGACAACCTAAACAACTTGGACAACTTATCTGTGCATTCTCGTACGCACGCGAGTGGATGTGTCAGCTGGGCGGGCGAGGTCGCCCGCGTTCCTATACATTCTCGGACGCGCGCGAATGGATATCCTGGAACGCGGGCGTCCTCGCCCGCCCGCAGCCTAATGCCCCAGAGGGGCATGATAGGAGTAGCCAGCCATACAGCCATGCCGTAGGTATGGCGAAATGGCTGGTGGAATGCCATCACAAAGAAAGCCTGCCTCGTAGGTAGGCGACAAAGAGCGCGGATTGTCGCGTACCTAAAGCCACGCACGTTACCACCACCATATTCCCAGCCATTTCGCCGTACCTAAAGGCACGGCTGTATGGCTGGCTACCCCTATCTGATGTCTACGGCATCGTCTTCCCGGACATGTGTAAAAAACCTGCGGTTGAAAACGGCCTGAAAGGCCCTTTCAGGCCGTTCCGCAGCTATGATACACAGCAAAATTCCAACCGCACACGTAAAATTTTTCTTAAAAATGGAGTGGAACATAGAGTCCTCATCCGTAGAGTGGCACTTTACGGAGCTAAAGTGGCACTATTTTGAAATTAAGTGCCACTTTACGGTAGTAAAGTGCCACTCCTCATCAGGCATGTTCCACACGCCATTTTTATGTAAACTTTTTTACGTGTCAGAGGTGTCAATAGAAAAAGTATGTTAACGACAACCTAAAACGTTCGACCTATGGTCGCTTGCAAGGCAAGAACTTGGACAACTTATCTGTGCCTTCTCCGACGCACACGAGTGGATGTGTCAGCGGGGCGGGCGAGGTCGCCCGCGTTCCTATACCTTCTCGGACGCGCACGAGTGGATGTCCTGGAACGCGGGCGCCCTCGCCCGCACCCCAATGCCCCAGAGGGGCATGATAGGAGATGTGTAAAAAAGATTCGTGTGGATTAATGTTTCTTGGTGCTTACAGAACTGCCCCGCAAGCCGGTAGGTTCCGGTTGCGGGGCAGATAGGCGACAAAATATCACCTTAATGATATTACTTATTCGTCCTCTTCGTCGTCCCAAACAGAGTTTTGGCGACGCGACAGCACTTCCGTTCCGCTGCTGGCGCTTGTTTCGCTGTACACGGTTGTTCCTGCCGCAGATTCACCTAACATGAGATGCGGCTTTACGTTTACGATGATGGTCATCGGCTGCTGATATGTCTTTTTCATAATCTTCTTTGCTTTAATGTTTAACTGAACTTTCCCACATTTAAGGCCGAAGGCCTGATAAGACTATAGGCAGGGGTGAAAACCCCTGCAAAAAGGGCGACCAACACAAACCCCGAAGGGGTGGCAGAGCATTCTGTCGCCCTTTCAGGGCTAATGCAACTGTCATCTTTTGCAGGGGTTTCACCCCTGCCTGTGGTCTGAAGGCCCTTTCTGGGCTATGCTTTCTGTGGCTCATTACGGGTGGGAAACTATTGTTACTTAATCACGAGTTTACCGTTCACAATGTAGAGACCCTTTGTGGGCTGAGCCACGCGGCGGCCCTGCAGGTCGTAGACAGTCTTGCTCTCCGTGCGCTGCTCGTCAATACTCTCGATGCCGGCTGCCTCATCCTCATAGACTATGGAGATACGGCTGCTATTGCTCTGGGCGGTAAGATAGGCGCGGAAGGGTTTGATTTTGATGTCATCAGTAGTGACCTTGTAGAAGCCTACATTTTCGCCCTGCTTCTGCAGCACATAGCTGTTAGCTGGAACTGTACCAGTTTCGAACACACCCGTCAAGGCGCCGCTTACGTTATTAGCCGAAGCGCTGACAGCACCGGAGCCTGTAAAGGTGCACTCTTCACTGCCATTCAGCAGAACAGGGGTATTGGCTGATATTGTTCCTGTCACAGGCGTTGCCGTAGCTTTGTCGCCACTGGTGTAGGCAAGCGTATAGGCCTTCACACCCTCGGGAATTGTGGCTGCAAACGGCAGGCACAGCGTGCCTGCGCCAGCAGCAGCTTGAATAGTAGTGTTATAAGTGGCGTTGGTAGCCGTAAAGGCTACAGGAGCCTTGAAGGGATAGCCGTCGGTGAGCACGAGCTTGTCGCAAGCACCGGAGACAATGACATTGTTTTCGTTGTTAAGCTGATCTGCATTAGCTACAAACAGACAGTTGGGATTAGCTGGTGTGAGAGTTACCCCCTTACCTGTTGCATCTTTTATGTCAATGACTTTTGCAGATTCGTCGCTAAGAGCTGTAATAGCCGACGCAGTCATTGCTCCATCTTTGATGTCTCCACTCAAAACATAGTCTGTTCCAGTTTTCGCCGTCGGATCAATGAGCACAATATTGGTGATTGTTGTTTCACCGCCGCCGTTTACGACCTTAATCGCATTGAGATGAACATAAGGATATGTGCTAAGGTCTAATGTGGTTCCTTCAGCTGTTGGAGTAACCTGTACCTCAGTTAATGCGCCACCATCACTTACACGATTCATCATGATTCTGAGATTAGAGCCAGTTCCATAAATTTTCATGGCAGAATACTTGGAAAGGTCTGCATAGTCAAGATATGAAACATTACCACTTCCATAAATGCAAGATCCTCCAGTTCCAACCTCTCCGTATGAAAGCGCAGCATAATAAGGAGTGTTAGAGGTAATTGTCGCATCTGCATCCGGACTACTCCAAGTCTTAAACATTCCAGGTATCAGCTGGACTTCAGAAACAGGAACAACAGCCGTTACCTCAGGATATGCTATTTCAACACCATATTGAGGACTATTCCAACCGTCATCGCCCCAGTTAGATGCAATGCCATTGTCGAAACCTCCATCGTTTATCAAGTTCGTTGTGGAACCTTGCTCCACCAGTTTAACATCGTCGAACCATACCGTGCCATTCAGAGAACCGAAGCACCACTTTAGATGTGTCAAATCGTCAACAGCAGTGAAGGTGCAAGAGCAGTCTCCCCATTCTGTTCCGATATTATATCCTGTATAATTGGTTCCACCACCATCACCTGTTTTGTATGGCCAAAACGGCATGTTATACGCTTCTGAGCATTTGGCCTTCATTGTAAGAACGTATGTCTTATCTTTCTCCAAGGGGGTGTCCAGTCTATACCAGACAGCCCATTCCCAAGCTTTTTCTTTGACACTATTGGTTGTCATCTTCAGACAGCGTGTAGGGTTGTTCTCAGACTCATAGATAGCGTATTCTGGTTTGTTCCAACCGTCATTACCCCAGTTTGCATCCAGTCCCGAATCGAAATCGCCTCCAGTTATCAAATTGGTGGTTGTACCCTTTTCAACAAGCTTAATGTTGTCGAAGCGCAAATAACCATTCAGAGAACCAAAATCCCATACCAAGCGATTCAATGCATCATTAGCTTCAAATTCGCAAGTACAGGTAGACCATTCTGTCCCAATCTTGTAACCAGTATATTTTGTCTGTCCTCCTTCAGCAGTATTGCATGGCCAAAAAGACATCTGATACTCTTCAGAGCATTTGGCATCCATGGAGAGGACATAAGTCTTTCCTGATTCCAACGGCGTAGCTAATTGATACCAGATAGCCCATTCCCAAGCATTAGTCTTTGCCTCGTTTGTAATGATCTCAAGGTAATGATTCCCAGCTTTTACCCCCCCCACTCCAGTGATGAGGAGTGCGGAGATGAGTAATAATTTTGTGATAGTTTTCATGATGAATGTTGTTATTGTTGTTAGTTATAATATTTGTTTTCTTGCTCCATGTGGTGATAAGTTACTAATAGTTGCAGGAGTGTCCCTTTAGGCGACTACCTTAGGACGTTATCACCATACAGATTAATTATGGTGCTGCCCCGCAGCGCGGATGGTTCCGACTGCGGGGCAGCGGTGATAGAGGTTATGCCTTGCGGCAGTGCTTACCAGTCTTCCTCATCGTCCTCCCAAGTGTCGAATCTGCCGGAGCGGCGGGAGAGGCTCTCCTTGTCGGGGTCGGCAGGGTCTGAACTCTTTACTGGCGATGCTACGTTGAGAAGAGCATCGGTCATGTCTACGTTCTCGGGCGAGATGGCGGGGATGATATATGTCTTTTTCATAATAATTGTCCTTTCCTAAATATTACGTTAAACGTTCAACTACTTAACCATTACCTTCTTGCCACCGACAATGTAGAGGCCCTTCTGGGCGTTAGCCACGCGCTGGCCGTTAAGGTTGTAGATGTTGCTGTCAGCAGTCTCGCTGTCTACGGCAGCCTCGCTGATGCCTGTCACATCGTCGTCTAAGTTGAAGAACAGGCGGGTGGTGGTAGCATCTGCAAGGTAAGCACGGAAGGCATTGACCTCAACACCAGTCTCGCCAGCCTTATAGAAGTTAACACCGTTGTCTTGGCTCTGTAGGACATAACCGTCGGCAGGAACGACTGTAGTGTTGTAGACACCACAGAGCAGGCCGTTTGCCACAGCGGCGTCGGGAGTAGCGGCAATGGCGGCATTGGTGGCAGTGAACTTAAACGTTCCGTTGTTCTTCAGCATGACGGGCTTGTTTGCCTTAATGCTCTCCGCATCTTCCTTGACAAGCTTATCCCCGTCGCTGCCAGTGATGTTATATGCCAGAACACCCTCGGGAAGAGCTGCGTCGAACGGAATCACCATCGTGGCATAGCCTGCATCTGACACTGTCTTCGTGAACTCAGCATTTGTAGCGGTAAAAGCGGAAGGAGCCTTAAACGGCTTCTGGTCGGTAAGAACGAGGTTGGCACAAGTGCCATTGACAATCACGTTGGTGGTATTTGTCAACTGTCCTTCGTTTGCAATGAAAAGTGCATTGGGGTTTTCAGCTACCAGTCCAATACCAGTTCCCGTAACGCCTGTGGCGTCGTAGCTTGTTGCTGTGGCATCGGCGAGGGCTGCGGTAACACTGGGAGTAAAGGCTCCTGAGCCAGAGATAACATAACTGTATGCAACAGGAAGTGAAGCTTTATAAAGAACAACTTTAGTAATGATTCCTGTCTGACCATCCCACGGGAACTTAAAAGCATTCAGTTGTTGAGCGGAAAGTGACTTCAAATCTAACGAATAGAAGCCGTCATCATTTAGATTTCCAGTTATTTCTTTTTGATTATCCGAACTCCAGTTGAAAAGCAGACGAATCGATTTTTTTTGTGTTCCATAGATATGCATTTCGTCGTACTCAGAAAGGTCAGCATATTGGTCTGCCAGTACACCTCCATTACCATAGATGGTTGTTCCCTGACCCACAGATTCGCCAAAATGGCTTTCACATCCACCAACGAACATGGCTGATGTCAAAAGTGTCTCATGAGGATTGCTTGCAGTGATAACGCTTGCCTTCAGCTTAATGGAAGTAATCGTCATTGTGCCCGCAGTCGAATTGCTGTTCCATTTCCAGTTGGTAATTGCTGCTGGGTTACCAACGTTTGCTGCTGTCATGTGCTGGTTCAAATCATTCCTTCCAGTGACATTACTCCAAAAACCTTTATTTGTTGTACCATCTCCAATCTCAAAGTTGTTGAAAAGATTATCACCAGTATATGTTACAGAGAAACCAGTAAGAGAGGTTAGGTCTACACCACCTGAAGGGAAATTGATTTTGAGACTGCCAGATTCGCCTGTGCCAGTAAGTTCACCTGTTTGTTCGTTAAGTGAGAAGCCTCCAGTAGCAGTCAAGTCTGTAATGTCAATCTCTGCATTTCCGTCGTCACCCCATACCAACTCCATCGGCTTCTGCAAATAGGGCTTTTTTGTGATGGTGATGCTATGAGTACCGTTGCTGGAATCATATCCTTTTCCGCCAAATCTGATATTTGTGACATTCGAGAGATTACAATCAAGTTTATCGTCAACATTTGCCCAAATTTTATTGTTTTCCGCATCAATATAAATGGTCTTGTCACCAGCAGAATAAAAAAGGATTTCTGCAAGAGTACTACCACCATTTTGAAAGCACATACGGTAGGAGCCTGTGGTATAGTCACTGGTAGAGAAATGCAACTCTGTAAAATTACCTAACTCGCCTGATCCAAATGAGAATAAGTCCATCATATTGCTCCAACCAGCTGTCCAAGTATATACGCCTGTTCCTGAATCAAAGCTACCAGACGATTGTACGTTACCATACGTAGCGTATAGTTTTGTAGCTTTCGCTCCTCCCACTCCGACAACGAGCATTGCCAGTGTGAGCATAAATTTCGTAATAATTTTCATGATAGTAATTTTGAATTGTTAGTTATTTGAAATTGTTCGGCAAAGGTATACATTATTATACGTGGGTGTTTGTCCGCATGTCTCATATCCTTATTTTTTTGTGCGCAGGGGCCGTGGCGGCGCGGTGTTGACACAAAAACCCAAGGGGAAAGAGACGTTTTTCGTGTAGATTGTCCCTCTCATGCATAGGGAAAACGATGCCGTAGGCATCAGATAGGAGTAGCCAGCCATACAGCCGAGAGACGATGCCGTAGGCATCAGATAGGAGTAGCCAGCCATACAGCCGTGCCTTTAGGTGCGGCGAAATGGCTGGTGAATATGGTGATGGTATAATGTGCGTGCCGTAGGTACGCGACAAAGAGCGCGGATTGTCGCCTACCTACGAGGCAGGCATTCTTACCTATGACATTCCACCAGCCATACAGCCATACCTACGGCATGGCTGTATGGCTGGCTACTCCTATCATGCCCCTCTGGGGCATTGAGGTGCGGGGCGGGCGTACGAGAATGCACAGATAGGTTGTCCAAGTTGTTTAGGTTGTCGTTAACATCCCCTCTGGGGCATTCCCACATTACGTGCGCGTACGAGAATGCACAGATAGGTTGTTCGAGTTGTATTAGTTGTCGTCAATAAATAACAGTTACTTCTCCAAGAACTGCAGGGGAATGTTGCCGAGCCTTGCTGCCATCTTCGAGAAGGTGCTGCCTTTGGAGCCGTAGATCTTGTGGGTGGCGGCAAGCGTGTACATGTCGGCAAGGCCGCCGCGAATTCCGTCGATGCCGTCGCGTCGCGCCTCTGCGTCGGGCGTCACTATGCGCTGTCCGAAGGCCTGCCGCAGCTCACGCTTCACGTCGTTGCTGTCGGTGGCGAGGAACACCTTGGTGTCGGCATGGGCATCAATTTCCTCTTTTATCTTGTCTATGAAGAGGCTCGTGGGACTGCTCTGTATGGAGATGACATGGTCGGTGCGGCGGATGTGTATGCCCACGATGTTGGATGAGGAGAGCTGATTGCGGAAACGGTCAACGGCATCGGCCACCTCGCTGACAGGCACGAAGAGACGATGGAGCAGCTCTGAGGGATAGGGGTGGAAGTCCATGTAGTTGCTCATGTAGCAGCGGCTGTCGCGTGCCCAGGCAGCAAAGTCGAAGTTGCTGGTCATCAGCGTCCAGATGTCTTCCTCATGAAGGCGCTTGGAGAAGAGCAGGCGCTGGGGCAGTGCCGGCAGCCACAGGTTATGGCGGCGCGCGCGGTCGTAGAGCAGGTGGTCGGCGATGGTGGCCTCGCGCAGTGGCAGCATGGGCTGCGGCTTGAAGATGGCACTGAAGGGGGCGTTCAGCGCCCAGTCTCTGAACCACACTATCTGCAGGCTGTTGCCCGTCTGCTGGGCCAAGGCGAAGGCCGATGCCGTTGCCCTCATCCTGTTGGCAAGCCCTCCGCAGGGCACCATCACAAATGTGTTTCTATCCATTGAGTTTATTAAGTTTAGAGGTGATGAACGTGATGCACTCGTCGAAGATTCTGACGCGGAGCAGGCTCATGGCACCGTAGTAAAGGCCCACGGCGAGCACTATGCGGGCGGCAAGCCGCAGGTAGAGGCTTTCCATGCCGGCAGTGAGGAACCACGTGGCAGCCATCACCGCCAGGGCTATGGCGCAGAAGGGCACTATGTCCTTAAGGAAGCTGGTGAGTGTGTAGCCCGTGAAGCGGCGGACGAAGAAATGCCAGGCAAAGGTCCACAGCGAATAGATGACCACGTAGGCCACAACCATGGTGCCGATGCCGTAGGGGTAGAGTGCCAGCATGGCTGCGATAAGCAGCACGCACTGCCCGAGCGTGAGCTTGAAATATGTGCCGCTGTGGCCTTTGCTGATGAGCAGGTTGGTAAGCACGGAGCAGATGGGGATGAAGGCACTGCTTATGCAGAGCAGCTGGAGGTAGGCCGAGGACACGTGCCACTTCTCGCCAATGGTGAGCACTATGAACTCACGTGCCACCATGCCGAAGCCGAAGAGCAGGGGGAAGGAAATGAAGGCGGTGAAGCGCACCAGCTTGCGCAGTATGCGCAGCTGCCGCTCGCGCTCGTCGGCCACGTTGGTGAACACGGGCTGTGCCACCTGCGCCAGTGTGCCCTGCATGAGATAGCACACCTTGCTGCTCCACTGGTAGGCCTGGTTGTAGTCGCCCACCTCAGTCTTGGTGAAGAACTTGCCCAGCAGCACATTCATGATGCTTGTGTTTATGCGCTCCAGGATGGTTGTGGCCAGCATCTTCCAGCTGAAGCCGAACATCTGGCGCACGGGGCCGAAGTCGAGGCTCAGCGAGGGCCGCCAGTCGGACACCCCCCAGAGCAGCGCCGAGTTAAGGCCTATGTATACCAGCGACTGCGTGGCCAGTGCCCAGTAGCCGCAGCCTGTGAGCGCCATGGTCAGGCCTACGAGGTTTGACACTATGGTGGCTGTCATGTTGCACTTGGCCTGCTCCTTCACCTTGAGGTTGCGGAAGAGGTAGGCCGACTGTGCCGTGCCCAAGGCAGAGAAGATGATGCTCAGGAAGGCCACTCGGCATAGGGTTACCAGCTCTGGCGTGGAATAGAACGAGGCTATCAGCGGTGCCGCAAGGAACAGCACGGCATAGCAGCCGATGCCTACTGTGACGTTGAACCAGAACACGGAGTTGTAGTCGCGGTGCTGCGGGGTGCGGAGGTTGGCCAATGCGCTCTTGAAGCCGCTGTCCTGTAGGGCTGTGGCCACCAACGAGAAGACGGCAATCATGGCAACCATGCCGTAGTCCTCGCGTGCCAGCCGGCGAGCCACGATGATGCCAATCAGGAGTCCCAGCCCCTGCTGAACCACGTTGTTCATGCCGCCCCAGAGTAGGCCGCGAGTGGTCTTGTCCTTAAGTGTCTCAGCCATCAATAGCGCAATTTGCGCACAAAAGTACAAAAATAATTGCTACGGGACTCTTGTTATTCATAATTATTTCGTACTTTTGCAAAAAATTATATGTGCGCCAAGGGCGCACGCACGGAAAACTGCTTAAGACAATGGAAACCATACCCCAGAAGAAGCCCAGGCTGGAGTGGCTCGACGCGCTGCGCGGATTCACCATGATACTTGTCGTGGCCAACCACGTGAGCCAGATGGGTTTCGAACAGCACAGCAAGCTATCGTCGTCGCTGTCGTTCCTGCTGCTGTTCCGCATGCCCCTGTTCTTCTTCGTCAGCGGATTCCTGGCCTACAAGGCCTCGCAGGTGTGGAACCTTAGCGGGCTGTGGCAGTTGGTGAAGAAAAAGCTGCGGGTGCAGCTCATCCCCACGGCGGTGTTCTTCATACTGTTCTGTGCAATCATCTGCAACAACTTTCTCAACAGCATAGTGAACAACCTTCACTCGCCCACCAAGGGCGGCTACTGGTTTACAATAGCCTTGCTCTGGATGTTCATAATCTACTACCTGTTCTCCTACGCCGAGAGCAAGCTGAAAGAGACGCGGCTGTTCAAGGAGCACAACATAGGCGCCGTGCCCATACTGCTGCTGTTCGTGGTATCGCTGTGTTTCTACGAGACGTGCTTCCTGCCAAAGATTTTCCCTTGGGCGCAGGGACACAAGATGCCCTCCATAGGGTGGTTGAACGACCTGTGCCTCGAGCGCGTGTTCTACCACTTCCCATTCTTCCTGTTCGGCAATATTGTTCACCGCTACTGGAACAAGTCGCAGCGCATAATGGACTCGCGATGGTTCTACCCGATGGTGATTACGGTGGTGATTGTTGCCACGGTTGAGGTGATAAAATGGCACAACCTCAGGTTTGCATGGACCAACCTGCCGTCGACCGTGGCCAAGTTCGGGCTGCTCACCATAGCGTTCATGTACTTCCGCCACTACCAAAAATACTTCACCAAGCTAACTGTGGCTGGCAGCACTCTGCAGTACATAGGCCGCCGGACGCTTGACATCTATCTGATACACTTCTTCTTCATGCCCAACATACCCACGATAGGCATGTTTTTCGACAAGTACCGCCACAACTTCGTGCTTGACACTACACTGTCGGTGATAATGGCGCTGCTGATTATCGGCTTCTGCTGCATCACGTCGAACATCCTGCGTGTCAGCCCCTTCCTGAAGAAGTGGCTCTTCGGGCGGTAAATGGACACCTTACTGGGCTGTGACGGTATAGGAGCTGCCGGGCGCGGTGTCGATGTCGTACTCGTAGACCTTCTTTATGTCCAGCATCTTCAGCTCCTTCAGCTCCGGCGAGCGTAGGGGCTGTGCTATTGTTGCGGGGGCATAGAGCGGGTTGGGGCATTGGCCCTCGGCAGTGCGCAGGCCCTTGCCCTTCAGCGGGACGTAGGAGCGCAGGCGCAGGGTGCCGCCTATGGTGGAGCGCACCACTGCCGACCGCAATTGCCCTTCGCTCCATGTCTCGTCGACGATGAAGCCTCCGCGTGCACGCAAGCCTTTCACACTTCCGCCAGCCCATTCTGTAGGCAGTGCGGGCAGCAGGTGGAGGGCGCCGTCGTGGCTCTGCACCAGCATCTCGCAGATGCCTGCCGATACGCCGAAGTTGCCGTCGATCTGGAAAGGCGGGTGGGCGTCGAACAGGTTGGGATAGGTGCGGCCGGCGGGGAAGTCGCGAGTCTTGGAGTCGTCGGGCAGCAGGTGGAGCATGTTCTTGATGATGAGGAAAGCGTGGTCGCCGTTGAGCATGCGCGCCCAGAAGTTGGTCTTCCAGCCTAAGCTCCAGCCCGTGGCCATGTCGCCGCGCTGGTTCAGCGTGTTGGCAGCGGCGGTGAAGAGGTCGGGATGTGAGTAGGGCGAGATTTGGTTAGACGGGTACAGGCCGTAGAGATGTGAGATGTGGCGATGCTCGTCCTTGGGGTCGTCGGCATCGATGAGCCACTCCTGCAACTGGCTGTGGCGGCCTATCTGCATTGGCGGCAGGTTTTTCAGGCTGAAGCGGAGGCTTTCGGCAAACAGGCTGTCGCAGCCCAGCACCTGCGTTGCCTGCAGAGCCTGCGACAGCACGTCGAAGGCTATCTGGTTGTCCATGGTAGAGCCGGCGGTGACGTTGGTGCCCTTGCCGCGCGGGCCGTGCTCGGGCGACACGGTGGGCACGGTCATGAGCCATCCGGCAGCCTGCTTCAGCTCGCCAGCAGCGGGATATACCTGCATGTAGTCGAGCAGGAACTGGGCAGCGCCCTTCAGCACGGGGTAGTAGTTCTGAAGGAACAGCTTGTCGCCGGTGTAGAGATAGTGCTGCCAGATGTGGGTGGTGAGCCAGGCACCTCCGGTGGGGAACATTCCCCAGGGTGTGCCGTCGACGGGTCCGGCAATGCGCCACAGGTCGGTGTTGTGGTGAGCCACCCATCCGCGGCAGCCATACATCTCCTGTGCCGTCTTGGTGCCCGTCACGCTGAGGTCGCTAATCATAGAGAACAGCGGCTCCTGCGTCTCGGCGATGTTGCCGACGAGGGCGGGCCAGTAGTTCATCTCGGCGTTGATGTTGATGGTGTACTTGGAGTCCCAGGGGGCGTTCATCTTGTCGTTCCACACACCTTGCAGGTTGGCAGGCTGTCCGCCGGGCTGGCTCGAGGAGATGAGCAGGTAGCGGCCGTACTGCATCATGAGCGACACCATGTCGAGGTCGCTGGCGTCCTGCTCGAAGGCGGCCACGCGCTTGTCGGTCTCCAAGGTGGAGTTCGCCGACTTGGGCAGTGTCAGCTGTACGCGGTTGTACTGCTCCTGATATTTCTTGATGTGGTCGGTCAACAGCTGCTTATACGACTTCTCGTCCACTGCACGTAGCGTTCCGCAGACTTTCTCGTTGGCATCGCCGCTGACATCATTGTAGTTCACAAAGTTCGTGGCGGAAGCAATGAAGAGCGTAGCCGTGGTGGCATTCTTTACGGACACAGACCCTTTTTCGTTGCCAGACACCTGGCCGTCGGTCTTGACACACGCCCTACACTTAGCTTTCAGTCCCGATTGAATGCCTTCCTGTTCCACGCCATCGACCGTGGCACAAAGCTCTGCATTATAGCCGTCCTGCCAACCTGAGATTCTACCAATCAAAGGCTCACAGGTGTTCTGTAATTGAGAAGTGAAATCGATGTCGAACGACAGAGAACCTTTTTTCGACGCAGTCATCCGCACGACGATGACATTGTCGGCCTGCGAGGCAAAGACGGTGCGCTCGTAGCGTACACCTTTATATATATAAGAGGTGGTGGCGGTGGCATTGCCGAGGTTCAGGGCACGCTCGTATTTCGACACGTCCTTATGTCCTAACGACAGCTTCAGGCTGCCGAGGGGCAGGAAGCGCATGCCGTGAGGGCCTTTCACGAAGTGCTTGTCGATGAGCTTGGCGGCCATGCCCTCCTTGCCCTCGAAGATGAGGCGGCGCACGTCGGGCAGTGCATCGAGCGACTCGCTGCTGTTGTTGGAGTGTGGCGAGCCGCTCCAGAAGGTCTCCTCGTTAAGCTGAATCTCCTCGGTGTCGGTGCCTCCGTAGACCATGGCTCCCAATGCGGAATTGCCAATGGGCAGGGCTTCGAGCCAGTGGGTGGCAGGCTTGGAGTACCACAGCCTGTGGTGTTGCTGGCCTGCGACGGGCATTATGGCTGCCGCAGCCAGTAGCAATGCAGACAATAATCTCTTCATATATATAATATGTGTACGGTTTTTCTTGTTGCAGGAAACAGATGGACTATCCCACCTGACTGCCAGGTTTTACATCTTTTGTGGTGGTGACCACGCTGAGGCTGTCGTCGGCATCTACTGCTGAGAGTATCATGCCCTGGCTCTCTATGCCCATCATGGCACGCGGTGCGAAGTTTGCCACGAAGAGTATGCGCTTGCCGATAAGCTCCTCGGGGTTCTCGTAGAAGGCGGCAATGCCGGAGCAGATGGTGCGGTCACGGCCGGAGCCGTCGTCGATGGTGAACTGCAGCAGTTTCTTCGACTTCTTTACTTTCTGGCAGTCCTTGACCAGTCCCACCCTGATGTCGAGTTTCTCGAACTCCTCGAAACTCACCGTTTCCTTTATGGGCGCTGCCTTATGCTGTGCGGCCTCATTGGCCTTCTTTGTGGCTTCGAGCTTGTCGAGCTGTTTCTGTATGACCTCGTCCTCGATCTTCTCGAAGAGAAGGGCGGGTTCGCCAAGCTGGTGTCCGGCCTTGAGAAGGTCGGTGCTGCCCAGCTGCTCCCACTCGAAGCTGTCGATGGCGAGCATGTCGCGCAGTTTCTTCGACGAGAACGGCAGGAACGGCTCGAAGGCGATGGCGAGGTTGGCAGTGAGCTGGAGGCAGATGTTGAGGATGGTCTCGCAGCGCACGGGGTCGGTCTTCCACACCTTCCACGGCTCGCACTCGGTGATGTAGCGATTGCCGATGCGGGCAAGGTTCATGGCCTCGAACTGTGCGTCGCGGAACTTGAACTGCTCCAACAGCACCTCAACCTTCTGCTTCACGTCCTTGAACTCCTCAAGGGCCTGGCGGTCAACGTCGAGCAGCTCTCCGCAAGCAGGAACGACTCCGTTCCAGTATTTCTTTGTCAGCTGGAGGGCGCGGTTCACGAAGTTGCCATAGACGGCCACCAGCTCATTGTTGTTGCGGTCCTGAAAGTCGCGCCAGGTGAAGTTGTTGTCCTTGGTCTCAGGGGCGTTGGCGGTCAGCACGTAGCGCAGCACGTCTTGCTTGCCGGGCATGTCTACAAGGTACTCATGGAGCCAGACAGCCCAGTTGCGCGACGTTGAGATCTTGTCGTTCTCTAAGTTCAGGAACTCGTTGGCGGGCACGTTGTCGGGCATGATAAAAGCCCCCCTCGTTCCCCCCTTGGGGGGATGAATGGCGTTCGCTTCGTTCCATGTCTTCATCATCGTGGGGAAGATGATGCAGTGGAACACTATGTTGTCCTTGCCTATGAAGTGTACCAGGCGGGTGTCCTCGTCCTGCCACCACTTTTCCCAGTTGCCCCACTTCTCCGGCTCCTTCTGGCATAGCTCAACAGTGTTCGACACATATCCTATTGGCGCATCGAACCAGACGTAGAGCACCTTGCCCTCAGCACCTTCTATGGGAACGGGGATCCCCCAGTCCAGGTCACGGGTCATGGCGCGTGGCTGCAGGTCCATGTCGAGCCACGACTTGCACTGCCCGTAGACATTGGGTCGCCACTCCTTGTGTTCCTCTAATATCCACTGCTTCAGCCAGTCCTGGTAGTCGTTCAGGGGGAGGTACCAGTTCTTGGTCTTTTTCAGCACAGGCGTGGAGCCGCTGATGGTAGACTTGGGGTTTATCAGCTCAGTGGGACTGAGGTCACGGCCGCATTTCTCGCACTGGTCGCCGTATGCTCCCTCGTTATGGCAGTGGGGGCACTCGCCAACCACATATCGGTCGGCAAGGAACTGCTTTGCCTCCTCGTCGTAGAGCTGCTCGGTGGTTTCCTCCACCAGCTTGCCCTCGTCATAGAGCTTGCGGAACCAGTCTGCAGCAAACTTATGGTGAGTGGCACTTGTGGTGCGGCTATAGATGTCGAAGGAGATGCCGAACTCCTCGAAAGAGTCCTTGATCATTTTGTGGTAGCGGTCTACCACGTCCTGCGGCGTGATGCCCTCCTTGCGGGCACGCACGGTGATGGGCACGCCGTGCTCGTCGGAGCCGCCTATGAAGAGCACCTCACGCTTCTTCAGACGGAGGTAACGCACGTAGATGTCTGCAGGAACATAGACTCCGGCCAAGTGGCCGATGTGCACACCACCGTTGGCGTATGGCAGAGCCGACGTCACGGTTATTCGCTTGTAATTCTTATTTTCCATGGGGTCTTGTAATACGTTTTAGATGATTTGCGCCTGCAAAGGTAATAAAAAAACTGCAAACGTCAGCATTTTCCTGCTGTTTTTAGCGCAGAACACAAAAAAAGGGGCTTCGCTAAGCCCCCAACCTTTATTAACCTTAAATCTAATACTATGAAAAACACGTTGCAAAGTTACAACATTATTATTATGTCTCCAAACAATTATGGAGTTTTCTTATTTTGAACACTGATTTCTTGACACAAATCAAAACTCTCGTCGGGCAAACAGTTTTTCACGGCGCATATCACACTGGGGTTTGTCGCAAAGGAAAACTACATCGGCGAGATGTTGCCCACACCGTTGCGGTTGAGATGCTTTTCCTCGGGATTGCCGCCGTAGGTCAGCGACCCTACTCCCGTAACCTCACCCCTGATGGACTGCACAGCGTGGCACTGAATACTTCCGACACCGCTGACACGAGCTGCCACGTCGCGGCCTCTGAGTGCTGAAGCCTTGATGCTGCCCACCCCGCTGGTCTCCAGCTTCACATCCAGTGACGTGCCGCTCAACTCAATGTTGCCAACACCACTGCACTCAGCCTCAACCTTGCGGAATTTAAGGCCGTTGAGGTAGATGGTGCCAACACCGGAATTCTCCACTTCAAGGCTGTTGCCGCTGAAGCGGTCGGCCTCAACCGAGGACAGACCTGAGTTTTCCAACTCTGTAAGCTGTGGGGTATAGATGGTCACGTCAACGTTCTCTGTCTCGATGCTGATGTTGTCCTCTATGAAGTCCACATCCAACTCGCCGTTGTCCACCCTGAAGGAGAACAGCTCGATGTAGTTCTCTGGTGCTGACAGCACCACGCGGTAGTCATTGGTGTCTCCCTGGATAATCTTCACGTTGGCCATGGCCTTTATGTCAATCTTGGTGAAGGGCGACTGCCGATATTCCTTCTTGACTATGCTGCCTTTCGGGGCGACCTGATTCGACAAACCTATTGTAGAGAAGTTGTAGTTGCATGAGGTGAGTGTCACCATACAGGTCATCACCATTAATAAAAATACCTTTTTCATACCTTTAATGTCTAAAATGACTTGTTTTACTGTTCTTTTTCTGCCTGTTTGACGGTTGTAGGAGGCAAAAAGTTGCAGAAGAGCAAGAATTATTTCACTTTTCCACTCCAATGTCGAAAAAAAAGTGTAAATTTGCGCTGTGAACAAGCTTACAACCACCATCTACACCGACTTGGCAGAGTTGCCGCCTCTTGACGAGAGCAACTTTTTCCATAGCAGCCGCCTTTTCGGCATCTTCAGACAGACGCCGAGGCACAAGCCTTACATGCTGGTCTGCCGCAATGCCGACGGCCAGACGGTGGGGCACATGCTTGCCATAGTGCGCTACCGCACGTCGCTGCTTCCGCCATACCTCTACAGCCACTGCCGCATACTGGGCGAAGGCGTATACTACGATAGTGACCAGCAGCAGAACAACGAGGTGTTAGGCTGCATGCTAAAGGCTGCCGTAAAGACCCTCGCCACCAGTGTATTATATATAGAGGTGAGCCACCTAAGTCGCAAGATGGTGGGATACCGACAACTGCGCCAATATAATTTCTTCGGCGTGAGGTGGATGAGCATACACAACTCACTTCACAGCCACTCCCCGGAAGAGCGCCTCAACGAGACGATGATGAAGAGGATTGCCTCGTGTGAGAACCGAGGCGTGTCTACCTCAGTGGTTGGCAACGAGCAGGACTTTGAGGCTTTCATGAAACTGCTGAAGGCACACAGCGTGACAAAGCTGCACAGATTTCTGCCACATTCAACCTTCTTCCGGGAAACAGCGGAAAGCAACGACGGACAATTGCTGCTTACCCGCTACAAAGGGCACGTCATAGGCTGCTCGATGCTGGTCTACAGCGGACGAAACGCATACCTATGGTACACTGCCTTCAGAAGGAAGTCGTTCGCATTCGTGCATCCCGACCTTATGACCATCTGGCACGCAATGAAATACTGCCACGCGCAGGGGTTCGACCATATATTCTTCATGAATGTGGGACTGCCGTTCAGGAAAAACTCCTTCAGGGAGTTCATCCTCAGCTTCGGAGGCAAGCCTACCAGCACCTTGCGGTGGTTCCGCTGTTCCATCTGGTGGATAAACCGCCTGCTCTCCTGGATTTACAGAAACTGACTTGGAAGTTTCGGATGTTACTGTCAGCTCTCTTTCTGCCACTCCCCGCGTAACATGCGCACGAGGAAGATGGAGCCGCGGAAGGT
Source organism: Prevotella sp. (assembly GCA_017449025.1). Classification (GTDB taxonomy): domain Bacteria; phylum Bacteroidota; class Bacteroidia; order Bacteroidales; family Bacteroidaceae; genus Prevotella. Next base: position 41,061 of record JAFSKJ010000105.1, read on the forward strand.
GAGCTCGATGGCCATGGCCGTCCAGACACCTCTCAGGCCGTAGCGCGGTGCTAACCATGCTGCAAGTGTCAGGCGTACGCCCCACATAGACGTGAGGCTCATAATGGCAGGCTTCAGCGTGTCGGCAGCACCTATGAACACTCCATTGCAGACAATGGAAACCGCAAACATAGGCTCTGCCCACGCCTCTATGCGCAGAGCATCTGCACCTTGGGCGATAATCTCCTCAACGGGCGACATGATGGCCATAAGCTCCGGGGCGAACACCCACATAAGCAGTCCCATGAACGTCATAACCATTATGCCTAACCCTACCGACAGATTGGCAAACGAGCGGGTGAGCATGCGCTGTCCGGCTCCGGCACCCTGTCCCACGAGCGTTGTGGCAGCCTCGGCAATGCCGAAGCCAGGCATGTAGCAGAGGCTCTCAACGGTGATGGCCAGCGAGTTGGCGGCAATGGCAACAGTGCCTAAGGGTGCCACAATGATGGTGCTCACAATCTGGGCACCGCCCATGAGCGTGTGGTTAAGTCCCATGGGCGCTCCAATCTTGAAAGCTGTGCCCACAACGTCTGACGTGGGACGGTAGAGAGCAGCCTTCTCCTGCCTGCCGGACTTCATGGCATGCCCGAAGAGGGCCAGCATGGGCGAGCGTACGAGCAGGAAATAGAGCATGAGGCCTGCAGTAACCAGCATAGCCACGCCCGTGCCGAGGGCCGCACCCACAACTCCCATGTCGAAAATGTAGATGAAGAAATAATTGAACACCACGTCCATCAGGCACATAAGTATATTAAGGGCCGACGGCATCTTCATGTTGCCAGAGCACTTTAGCATGGAGCCTGCCAACCCCTCCATCTGGAAGAATATGCCGCTGACGCCAATGAGCAAGAAATAGATTGACGCATCGTGTGCTATGTCTGCACTGCCGCCTAACCAGTAAGGCAGATGTGCATGGACAGCGAAGGCAACAAGAGTAATCATCAGGCTCCAAAGCATGCAACACACCAACGACTGGCGCAAGACACGGCGTGCCGACTCAAAGTCGTTGGCGCCGATGAAGTGGGCCACTTGGACAGAAAAACCCATGTTTGCCGCCGACCCCAAGCCACCCATGAGCCATGTGGTGGTCTCCACCAGCCCGATGGCAGCAGAGGCGCGTGCGCCGAGGTGCCCCACCATGGCCGCATCGATGAAGAACATTACCGTGGCGGAAATCTGGGCCAGGATGCTGGGTACGGACAGACTGACGATGAGCCGAAGCTTCTCGGCCTGGGTCATCGTGCGCCCTTCCCGGATGTATGACAGCAGTCTTTCGCTCTTACTCATGCTCTTCAAGGTTTGCTTCTATGGAAAAAGAGGTGCAAAGATACACATTTTTATTGAAAAACAGCTGCTCTCTCGCTTTTTTTTCTTACTTTTGCATCTGCTTAGCAACCAGCTGCATGATCAACGACGAACTAAGATACCAAATACGGCGAGCCTTCACAACAGTCAAGGAAGATGGCACCACACTCTCGCTGGCTCCCACCACCGAGCAGGAACAGGTAATTGACGCTTTCCTGCGGTTTATGGCCGACAGAAGCGAGCGGGTGGTGATGATTCTGCGCGGCTCGGCGGGAACGGGAAAGACCACTCTGGCAGGAGCCATTGTAAGGGCACTGGCGGCCCTGGGGCAGAAACTGGTGCTCATGGCACCAACCGGGCGAGCAGCAAAGGTGTTCGCCATGAATGCCGGGCAGCCGGCATACACCATCCACCGCCGCATCTACCGCCAGCGGACGGCAGGCGACATGTCGGCCTTCAACCTGAATGTCAACTTAGGGCGCGACACGCTCTTCGTGGTCGACGAGGCATCGATGATTGCCAACCAAGGCTTCACAGAGTCGGCCTTCGGCAGTGGATGCCTGCTTGACGACCTGGTTAGTTTTGTTTACGGGGCGCAGTCAAACTGCAGGATGCTGCTCATTGGCGATGCGGCACAGCTGCCGCCTGTGGGAGAAGACGAGAGCCCCGCACTGTCGGCGCGGATGCTCAGGGGCTACGGACTGAGCGTCTACGAGGCCGGCATGCACGAGGTGCTGCGCCAGGCAGCACTCTCGGGAATACTATGGAATGCCACCATGATACGCCAGTTGATAACCCACGACGAGACCACCGCACTGCCGCGGATACGGCTGACGGGGTTCGCCGATGTGACAGTGGTGCCAGGCGACGAGCTGATAGAGCAGTTGGCCACAAGCTACAGCCGTGTGGGACTGGACGAGACAATAGTGGTATGCCGCTCGAACAAGCGCGCCAACATCTACAACCGCGGAATACGCGCCACCGTGCTCGACCGTGAGGAAGAACTCTGCCGCTCCGACCGCCTGATGATTGTCAAGAACAACTACTTCTGGCTGAACAAGCCCTTGGACAACAACCCTTCACCCTCCACGCTCACATTCCTCGCCAACGGCGACACCGCCATAGTGAGACGCATGAGGAATGTTCACGAGCTGTACGGTTTCCGTTTTGCCACCGTCACACTCGAATTGCCCGATTATGACGACAAGGAGGTAGAGGCCACGGTGCTGCTCGACACGCTGACGGCCGAGGCGCCGGCGCTGACACGCGAACAGCAGCAGCAACTCTATGAGGGAGTAATGGGCGACTACGCCGACATCCCGCTCAAGGCCGACCGCATGAAGCAGCTGCGGCAGGACAGCCACTTCAACGCACTACAGATAAAGTTCGCCTACGCGGTGACATGCCACAAGGCGCAGGGCGGGCAATGGGAGCATGTCTACATTGACCAGGGCTATATGACCGACGACATGCTCACCCCCGACTACATACACTGGCTATACACAGCTTTCACGCGCGCCAAGACCCACCTGTTTCTTGTCAACTGGCCCGAAAGCATGACTGCTCCTTAGGCTTTTTTTTGCCCTATTTGCGTTAATCTTCTGTAAACGTTTCCGTTTCTCAGCAATATTTATTATCTTTGCAGCCAAATTTTTAAATATTTAATAGATTCTTGCTAATGAAACTGTTCTCGGACAAGCCAAGCGGCAAAGCCGGACGCTCTGCTGAGAGTAACGGCAGAGCCACCTACCGCCTTGTTGACAACATCTTCGGATGGGTCGCCTTCTTAGTGGCGGCCATTGTCTATTGCTCGACCATCGAACCGACAGCCTCGTTCTGGGACTGTCCGGAGTTTATCACCACTGGCTACAAAATGGAAATCGGACACCCACCGGGGGCACCGTTCTTCATGCTTACGGCCAACCTGTTCTCGCAGTTTGCCAGCGACCCCTCTCAGGTGGCCTACTGGGTGAACACCATGAGCGCGCTGCTCTCGGCAGCGTGCATACTGTTCCTCTTCTGGACCATCACCCACTTGGTGAGAAGACTGCTCATTGACAGCTGGGAAGAGTTAACCACAGCCAAGCTGATAGCCATAGAGGCTGCAGGAATGGTAGGAGCACTTATCTACACGTTTAGTGACACCTTCTGGTTCTCGGCCGTTGAGGGTGAGGTATATGCCTACTCTTCTGCCTTCACGGCAGTGGTGTTCTGGCTCATCCTCAAGTGGGAGGATCATGCCGACGAGGCTCACTCCGACCGCTGGCTGGTACTCATTATGTACCTCACAGGACTCAGCATTGGCGTTCACCTGCTGAACCTGCTGTGCCTTCCCGCCATCGTGCTGGTGTACTACTACAAGCGGTTCCCCAATGCCGACCTTAAAGGTTCGCTCATCGCACTCTGCATATCGTTTGTGCTTGTAGCAGCTGTGCTCTACGGCGTGGTGCCGGGAATCATCACCGTGGGAGGATGGTTTGAATTGTTCTTCGTCAACACCCTCGGCATGCCCTTCAATACCGGCCTGTATATCTACATACTGTTACTTGCGGCTACAGTGGTATGGGCCATCTACGAGACACAGAATGCCACAGACACACTGCCCCCTGCCGCCAACGGCAAGAAGGGAAACAACTGGATGCGGCAGAACATTGCCACCACGCTGGCCGTAGCCATGCTCGGAATACCATTCTACGGCTATGGCTGGTCGGCAGTGCTCATAGGAGTTGTTGTCCTGGCACTGATGTGGTTTTTGCTCAACCGCCGATACAAGGAAAAGCCCTTGGTGCCCGCACGTCTCAAGAACACAGCATTGCTATGCATGCTGATGCTTATGATAGGCTACTCCACTTATGCCGTCATAGTGATTCGCTCCGATGCCAACCCGCCCATGGACCAGAACTCGCCCGAAGACATCTTCACCCTCGGCGACTACCTTGGACGCGACCAGTACGGCTATCGCCCGCTGTTCTACGGACAGGCCTACACCTCGCAGGTGGCGTTAGAGAGCGACGGCCGGATGTGCCGCCCCGTGATGAATGTCGGCAAACCAGTCTACCAGCGCAAGGAAAAGGCATCGGCCGACGAGAAGGACTCCTATTTCATTGTACGAACCAAGGACGAGTATAAGTACGCGCAAAACATGCTCTTCCCGCGCATGTACGATGCCGGACACACACAGTCGTACGAGCAGTGGATGGGAGAGATAAGCGGCTACGACGTGCCTTTCGACCGATGCGGAGAGGAGATAATGGTGCACATGCCGTCGCAGTGGGAGAACTTGCGTTTCTTCTTCAGCTACCAGTGCAACTGGATGTATTGGCGATACTTCATGTGGAACTTCGCCGGAAGGCAGAACGACATACAGGGCCACGGCGACCTGGAGCACGGCAACTGGATTACGGGAATACCGTTTATCGACAATGCACGGTTGGGCGACCAGTCTTTGCTTCCCGACGACCTCAAGCAAAACAAGGGACACAACGTGTTCTTCTGCCTCCCCCTTATCCTCGGACTCATAGGACTGTTCTGGCAGTCGCTCAAGAAAGGCCAGAAGGGAATACAGCAGTTCTGGGTGGTCTTCTTCCTTTTCTTCATGACGGGACTGGCCATCGTGGTCTACCTGAACCAGACACCGCTGCAGCCGCGTGAGCGAGACTACGCCTATGCTGGCTCATTCTACGCCTTCGCAATATGGTGCGGCATGGGCGTGGCTGCCATCTGGGAGTTCATCTTCGGTGGAGGCAAGAAGATGAAAGGCGGAATTGTCGGAGCTGCCGTCGTAGGCATAGCCTGTCTGCTCGTACCAATACAGATGGCCTCGCAGACATGGGACGACCACGACCGCTCAGGCCGCTACACCTGCCGCGACTTCGGACAGAACTACCTGATGTCGCTACAGCAGACAGGCAACCCCATAATCTACACAAACGGAGACAACGACACCTTCCCACTCTGGTACAATCAAGACACAGAGGGAGTGCGCACCGACGCGCGCGTCTGCAACCTCAGCTATCTGCAGACCGACTGGTACATAGACCAGATGATACGCCCGGCATACGACTCGCCGTCGCTGCCCATCACATGGTCCAGACTGGAGTATTGCGCAGGCACAAATGAATACGTGCAGGTAGACCCGAGGTACAAGGAAGATGTTCTCTCATTCTACAAAGAGAACCCCGAACAGGCACGGGAGCAGTTCGGCGACGACCCCTTTGAGCTGAAGAATGTACTCAAGTACTGGGTACGCTCCACGTCCGGCGACATGCACATCATACCCACCGACACACTCTATATGACCATCGACAAGGAGGCCGTGAGAAAGAGTGGCATGATGCTGCAAAGCGACAGCATACCCGACCGGATGGTAATATCGCTAAAGGGCAAGGGAGCATTGTACAAGGGAGACCTGATGATGCTCGAGATGATTGCCAACGCCAACTGGACACGCCCCATCTATGTGGCACTGACAGTAGGACAGGAAAACTATATGAACCTTGGCGACAACTTCGTGCAGGAAGGACTGGTGAACCGCATCACACCATTCACCACCAACACACCCGGCATGAAGAACTTCGACTCCGAAAAGACCTACGAGGCCGTGACCAAGCACTTTAAGTTCGGAGGAGTGAACACACCAGGCATCTACCTCGACGAGACCGTCATGCGCATGTGCTATACCCACCGCCGGCTCTTGGGACAGCTCGCCATGCACCTGTCAAGCGAGGGCAAGGACGACAAGGCTGCAGAGATACTGGCACTGGCCGAGAAGGAACTGCCCGACGAGAACGTCACCGTTGACTACCAGAGCGGCACGCTCGACATGGCAAGGGCATACGTCAACGTGGGCAACAAGGCAAAGGCCAAGGAGAAGCTGCAGAAACTCTTCGACAAGTCCATGCAGTACATAAACTACTACAACTCCCTGCAGGGCGCGCGGTTTGCCAACGCCCACCAGGAATGCATGTACCACTTCTATATCATTCAGCATGTGCTTGAACTGGCAGACACCGTCGACGAGAAGTATGGCGAGCAGCTCAACAAGAAGTTCGAGGAGGCACTCAACATCTATGAACGCAAAGGCGGAGGGCTGTAGCCAATGATCATCGAACAGCCTGCCGTGTATCTCCGTTGGCTCTACCCAAGGGCACTGTGGAGAATGGACCGTCGGGAGAAGGCAGTATACCTGACCTTCGACGACGGTCCCATACCGCAGTCTACTCCATTCATACTTGAAACACTGCGCAGGCTAAGCGTCAAGGCCACCTTCTTCATGGTGGGCGACAATGTGAGGAAGTACCCCGGTCTCTACGAACAGATAGTGAGTGAAGGCCACCAAGTGGGAAACCATACCCACAACCATATCAGCGGCTTCCGCCATACACTACGCGAGTACAGTTTCAACGTAGAGAAGGCCAACGCCTACATACGCAGCCCGCTGTTCAGGCCGCCACATGGATGGATGCGACTGGCGCAGTACGCACTGCTGAGCAGGAAGTACAAGGTGGTGATGTGGGACCTCGTGACGCGCGACTATTCCAAGTGGCTGACAGCTGAGGACGTGGTGAACAACGTGAAGCGCTACGCCCGCCCCGGCTCCATCATCACATTCCACGACTCCTTAAAGTCAATAGGCAAGCTCCAGACCGCCCTTCCAGAGAGCATAACGTGGCTGCGCGAGCAAGGCTATGAGTTCAAGACCATTCCAATAGAAACCTGACACGTACCGCCCAATAATTGACATGCTGTGCGGTTGAAAACGGTCTGAAAGGCCAATAAGCACATAGCCCAGGGCATCGTCCTGGGTAAGGCAGTGCGTAGCCCACGCCCTGAAGGCTTAGATAATGCGCCAAAGGATGCGCCTTTGACAGACGAAGATATAATGCAGGAAATGATTATCCGCAATCAGGTGACAAAGACGCTGAAAGCGTCACCGCTCAATAACCGAGGGTACGAGCGCAGCGAGCACCCCCGGACAGCAGACATATAGGTAACATCGACTCTGAAGGAGTCGCCCCTTCGCGCAGATGGGGCACTCCTTCAGAGTGCTTTCCATTGCATTTCGCTGTCCGCAGGTCCTTCGGACACTGCGGTTATTGAGAGGCGACGCTTTCAGCGTCATTAGTACGATTGATGATAATAATTATTAATGATTATCCGCTATCGTACCACCAAAGCCCCAAAGGGGCAACAGATCACAGGCAGGGGTGCCGCTCCAGCTCCGCTGGCTTGCTACCGAAGGGACGCAAGCGACCTTAGAAATCGAGCGGCACCCCTGCCTGTGGTCTTATCAGCCCTTCGGGCTTTGGTGGTATCTTTGCGGATAATCATAAATAATAATATAATGTCACTTTTTTACCTACATTGCCTACACTATTATATAAGTTTCTGGTTTACAAGACGATAAAC
>JAFSKJ010000106.1 GCA_017449025.1 Prevotella sp.
ACCCTGACACCCTATTTCACAAAATAAACTGTAATATATCCTTTGGTCTGTGTCGGTCACTACCACTATTTACAATGCAAAGGAAATCATAATTCATGAGCCCACTTTAAAAAGTCAAAACCATGATTAAGACGGCAAAAAACGGAGCGCAGCCACTCCCCTCCCATCAAGGGGAGGGGCAGGGGTGGGGTCTGTAACATCCTGACAGCGAAGAAGATACTGCCCCCACCCCCAACTCCTCTTCACCCCGCCCCGGCCTTCGGCCACCCCGCCCCTCAGAGGAGTGGGGAGTCGAGGGGAGCGGCTGCGCGTAGTTTTTTAGTTGTTGCTTCCATTTGTTGACTTTTTAAAGTGGACTCATATTTCTTTTTATAAGATTTTGTCAGATTTGTTCGATTTCTGGCCCGAACGGGGCACTCATCTTGAGGGTGCAGAGTAATTACAAAAGATGCGGAATAACATAATTTATCATAAATAATGTACGCACTATGAAGAAAAAGTAGTAACTTTGCACCCGATAATGAACAGGTCATCTGCCACCCTTTCAGGGTTTCTTTACAGCGCACCGTTAACAGGGGTTCCACCCTTGCCTGTGGTCTTACAAGCCCTTCGGGCTTCAAACATCTGAATATGCCTGCTGAAATCAGGAATAGTTACAGTAAACAAAGTACAACAAAAACAACATAAGTAATCAAATGAGAAGAAAAAGACTTCTTTCAATGGGGAGGGCAACTTTCACGCTGCTCTTCTTACTGCTCACGGCACAGACTACGTTGGCAGCACTCGAGGGCAGTGGCACAGAAGGTAGTCCTTACCTCATCAAAACCGATACCGACTGGAATGAGTTTGCCTCCAGCATTACATCTGCGACGAGCTACAGCGGAGAGTATGTAAAGCTGGATGCCAGCATCAGCGTGACGACGATGGCGGGAACGAGCGACGATACCCGCTTCTGCGGCACCTTCGACGGCGGCGGCAAAACCATCACCTTCAATATTGACAAGAGCGGTGAGGATGCCGTAGCCCTGTTCAGGAGCATTCAAAGCGCCACCATCAAGAATCTCAACGTGGCGGGAAGCGTCACGGGCAAAAGGCATGTCGCCGCCCTGGTAGGCACGAGCTTCGGTGCCGGCAACGTTATCAATAATTGCAAGGTTTCGGCCGACGTCACCTGTACGGAAAAATACATGGGCGGCATCTTGGGCCACGGCAAGAGCAGTGGCATAACCATCAGCAGCTGTGTGTTCAGCGGCCTGCTGAGTGGTGGCGCTGTAGAGCACATGGGCGTATTCTACGGATGGAGCGACGCTGCCGGCGAAGGCTGTGAGCGTAGCATCGTCGACTGCCTCTACGTGATGAAGAGCGGTCAGTCCACCAGCGTTCTGGACCTTGTCGATAAGAGCGGTTCTACCGCCACATTCCCTGTCAATTCCTGTTTATGACCACCGACGCCGGCACCATCACTAACTGCTACTACGTGAACACGCAGATTGGCTCGCCAAGCAATGCCTGCACCCTTAGCGGCTACTACCAGGTGTTCGCCTCGGAACCAACAAACAGAATCTACAAGCAGATGACCAGCAGTTCGCAAACGTATTATGCAGCCTGTAATATCAGCGGCGTGAAGTCGAAGTATTTTACAACAGGATCGCCCATTGATGTTGCCTATACCGTGACAGGTGTCGACGGCAACGTGCTGACGAAAGGCAAAGACTACGAAGCTGTGTTCTCACCCACTACGACGGTACAGGTGGCTAATGATTACACACTGACCATCACCGCCAAAGAGGGTAGCGGCTACACAGGTTCTCAAACCTTCACTTTCAGCGTTACCGACTTCGAGGCCATCACCTCGTCAACCACCAGCTGGGAGGATGGAGGAATATACAAGGTAACCTCCAACGTCACCATCAACAACCGCATCATCGTCAATGGCAATGTCACCCTCATCCTCAAAGACGGCTTCACGCTTAACGCCAACAAGGGTATAGAACTGACCGCCGGCAACCAGCTGACCATTAAGGGCGAAAACGAGAACAGCGGTACACTGACCTGCAAAGCCGACATCCACAAGTCGGGAATCGGTGCATACCGTTTAGGAACGCTCATTATCAACGGCGGCACCATTAATGCCACCGGCGGTTCGTATGGCGCAGGAATCGGTGGCGACATATACAGCTTAGGCGGCACCATCACCATCAACGGCGGACAGATTACTGCCAACGGCGGATACAATGCACCGGGCATCGGCCCCGGAAACCCCTTTAGCAACGCGTGCTACAATCCCAGTGGTACTGTCAGATTAGGCTGGACCAACACTACCGACTTCATCCAGGTGACCGGCAACGGTGCCGACTATGGCTTTGGCCAGCGCATCACCGACTTGGGCTTTGTCAGTGGCAAGGGATTCACTATTGACGGCACCACCAACATCGCTACTTCTTCCAACATCAAAGGAGTATACAGCATCAAGCTTGTGCCTGATGCTGATGTCCTCAACCTGGCAAACAATGCCGACAATACTGCCATCGCCTCTGCCAACAGCACGACTAAGAACGTAGTATTGGCAGGCCGCACGCTCTACAAGGACGGCAAGTGGAACACCATCTGCCTGCCCTTCAACGTCACGCTCGCGGGTTCGCCTCTCGCAGGCGCTGATGCCCTCACCGTTACTGAGGCCAGCATCAGCGAAAAAACGCTCAACCTAACCTTCGGCAATGCTGTGACCACGCTCACGGCTGGCACACCTTATATTATTAAGTGGGACAGCGGAGACGACCTGACGGAGACAGACCTCGTCTTCAGCAATGTCACCATCAACAGCGCACCCAACAACTTCAGCAGCGGTTCCGGCGACACCAAGGTGAGCTTCATGGGCACCTACGGCGTGACGAACTACGATGCCACCGACACGAGCATCCTGCTGATGGGCGGAGGCAATACGCTGTACTATCCGCTGTCGGGAGCCAGCATCGGAGCCTGCCGCGCCTACTTCAAGATTGGCGGTGCACAACAGGCCCGCCAGCTCACGTCGTTCAACATCGACTTCGGCGGTGTAACAGAAATAGTGTCCGCAAACGACATGAGCGACATTATTCCTGCCGACACGTGGTACACGCTCGACGGTCGCCGCCTCAGCGGCAAGCCAACGGTGAGCGGCATCTACATCAACAACGGCAATAAGGTTGCGATTAAGTAATCAGTCATCAATATCATTAAACAAGTAAAACCACAAAAAGCAATGAAAAAGATATATATGAAACCCGAGCAGCGCGTAGTGGTGCTGCAACAGAAGCACCAGCTGCTTGTCGGTACTGCCGGTACTACCGTCACCTCAGTTGAAAACAACGCCGAAATCATCTATGACGGCAAAGGCGGCTCAGGCTCCGCCCGTTCCCGCCAGTCAGGTGGCGAATGGGATGATTTCGACATATAGTAAACCAATAGATGCCTACGGCATCGTCTTCCTATAGAGCATCCTATAGATTACCATGCGCAGCATCCTATAGATCACCATGCTCAGCCTAATGCCCCAGAGGGGCATTATAGGGGTAGCCAGCCATACAGCCATGCCGTAGGTATGGCGAAATGGCTGGTGGAATGACACCACACAAAGAAGCGTGCCTTTAGGTACGCGACAAAGAGCGCGGACTATCGCGTACCTAAAAAATATCCAAGAATATAACAAAAAAACTCCCAACTTGCAGCGGTTCGGAGTTTTTTTTATACCTTTGCACCACAAAACCGAATAAAAAATACTAAAGCAATGATTACATTTTCTTTGAGCCTTGTCGCTCTTGTATTGGGTTACATCTTCTACGGACGCTACGTTGAGCGGGTGTTCGGACCAGACGACCGCGTGACTCCCGCCGTGGCAAAGGCCGACGGACTGGACTACATCGTGCTTCCCGGGTGGAAGATTTTCATGATTCAGTTCCTCAACATCGCGGGCACCGGCCCCATCTTCGGTGCCATCATGGGTGCCAAGTTCGGGCCGGCCGCCTATCTGTGGATAGTCTTTGGCTGCATCTTTGCCGGAGCCGTCCACGACTACATGTCGGGCATGCTCTCCATGCGCCACGACGGTGCCAGCCTGCCCGAGATGATTGGCCATTACCTTGGCAAGACCACGAAGAACGTGATGCTGGTGGTTACCGTGCTGCTGCTCATCATGGTGGGAGCGGTGTTTGTCTACAGCCCCGCCGAGATTCTCCATACCATCGGCGGCGACACGCTGATGTGGATCATCGTAATCTTCTGCTATTACTTCATAGCCACGATGCTGCCCATCGACAAGATCATAGGCAAGGTATACCCGCTGTTCGCCTTCTCGCTGCTGTTCATGGCCGGCGCACTTATGGTGTGGCTCTTCATGCACTGGCCCACCCTGCCCGAGCTGTGGACACACTGCTACAACATGGGCGCCGCCACAGAGCCTGACAAGTGGACAGACAACATCTTCCCCGCCCTCTTCATCACCATAGCCTGCGGTGCCATCTCCGGCTTCCACGCCACGCAGAGCCCGCTGATGGCGCGCTGCGTGAAGAGCGAGCGCATGGGGCGCCCCGTCTTCTACGGAGCCATGATTACCGAGGGCATCGTGGCCCTGATCTGGGCCACCGTGTCGGCATGGTTCTTCTACGGCGAGCCCACCCCCGGCTACGAACTCATAGAAGCAGCAAAGAACGGCTTCCACACCTCGGCTCCCGCCGTGGTGAACATAATATGCAAAGACTGGTTAGGAGTGGCAGGAGCCATACTGGCCATGCTCGGTGTGGTGGCAGCGCCCATCACCAGCGGCGACACGGCCCTGCGCTCCGCCCGACTGATAGTGGCCGAGTGGCTGAAACTCGACCAGCGCCCCGTGCCGAAGCGCCTGATGGTGTGCCTGCCGCTGTTTGCGTGCAGCATCACTCTGCTCGTCTGGCAGATAGGCAATCCCGACGGCTTCAACACCATCTGGCAGTATTTCGGCTGGACAAACCAGGCCCTTTCTGTGTTCACCCTCTGGACCATCACCGTCTATCTGGTGCGCCGGAAGAAGAACTTCTGGATCACGCTGATTCCCGCCCTCTTCATGACCACCGTCTGCTCCACCTACATCTTCATCTCCAAGCAGATGCTCCACCTGTCCGAGCCCGTAGGCTACGCCCTGGGCGTCGCCTGTCTCGTCGCCGCCTGCCTATGGTTCGCATTATGGTACAGAAGGGAGAAAAGCAAACAAGTGAATGAATAATGCTTCTGAGATAGCATCATGAAGAAAGGATTGAGACTATGGGTGCTCGCCACCATCCTTACCTACGGCTGGGCGCTGTTCGCCCAGTGCTCTAACGACGACAACCCGGCAGTTGTCGCCGAGGTAAGAGTCACGCCGAGTCAGAGCCGCGTGGGCTATTCCGCATGGGAGACGCAGGTAAGCTACACCCACTGCGACCCGCTGCCCAAGACGGGGAAGCCCGAACTGGTAAGCGGTACGTGGGAGATGAACGACGGCATATTGCAGCACAAGGCCAACGAGCAGGCCCCGCTGGCCATCTGCAACTACGTCATACCCTCCGACCACTATACCATACAATGCACCGCCCGCAAGGACGACGGCCCGGAGGGTTTCATCATTGTGTTCAACTATGTGGATGCGCAGCACTACTGCTGGCTGAACTTCGGCTGTGGCGGAAACACGCAGCACGCCATAGAGCAGACGAGCGGCAACAACAGGATACAGACAACCGTGCGCCCGGCAGCGTGGAGACAGGGAAGTGGTATGACGTGAAACTGACCGTGGCAGGCGACACCGTCAAGGCTTGGCTCGACGATGCTCCCGTGTTCGACAACGTGCTGAAGCAAATCAATAATATATAATGTTTAGCCTATGAAACGGATTATCTCAGAAAGATTCTACACGTACTGGGCCGACCCGGAGCACAGCTGGACGGTCAGATTAATCATGACCATGTGCGACAACATAGACAGAGGTATGCTGCAGGAGGCCGTGGCTGCCACACAGCAGCGCTATCCCTACTATAGCGTCAGGCTGTGCAAGACCACTGACGCAGAGGGACGGGAATACTTTGCACTGGACGAGAACCCGCTGCCGTGGGTGGTCATGCCCACCCAGCAGCCTGCGTGCCTGCTCAGCCAAGAGTCGAACCATCACCTGCTGGCCTTCGCCTGTTGGGACAATTGCATTGCCTTCGATTTCTTCCATGCGCTGACCGACGGCACGGGAGGCTACAACGTGCTGCGCACCTTGCTCTACGAGTATTGCCGCCGTCGTTACGACAAGGGGTTGAGCCGCGAGGGTGTCCGCGTGGCAGGCGACGTCATCAGCATAGAAGAGCTTACCGACCCAGCCTCGCTGCCGCGTCCCGACGACATGAGTCCGCTGCCCGTGCCCCCCACGCCAACTCCCATCAACCTTAACGAAGAAGCCATAGTGCCATTGAGCGACACGGTGGAGACGGTGTGCATAGAGGTAGACGAGCAGCAGATGATGAAGTATGTCTCTGGCGGCGACACCTCACCCGCCACGTTGGTGTCGCTACTTGTGGCTCGTGCCATAGCCCGGCTGCACGGTGAAGCTACGGAAGCTGTCCCCGTAACGGCGCTTGCCATCAATCAACGTCCGGCACTCGGCGTGCCTAAGGCCTCGCCGTCGATGGCTTCTGCGCTGCGGCTGTCGCTGAAAAACGAAATGCGCGACATGCCCCTCGACCTGCAGCAGACCATCTACAGGGGAATGGTTGTCCTGCAGTCGAATGTCGACAATGTAGCAGCCGGATTCTGGCTGATGAAAGACAGAATGGACCAGATAGACCAGATTCCCACGATAAAAGGCCGTTATCAGGCTATGAAGGGTGCCTACGGGCAGGCACTTAGTTCTTCTTCCTTCGTAGTGAGCTACGTGGGCAAGGCCCGTTTCGGTGCTGCCGAGCGTTACGTCACCAACTTCTGCACAGAGGTGTGGACACACTACGCTCTCACCATCGAGATGAGTGCCGTGGGCGGCAAATTCTGCATCAGTTGGATGCATCGTTTCTCCACCGATGTCTATCTTGATGCCCTGTTCGACGAGATGCGACAGCTGGGTCTTGAAGCAACCATCCTATGGCGGCGCCCCCTGTCTACTGCCACTGTTGCTGATTATCACGGGTGAAAATGGTAGTTTAACGTGAAATGGATAGAATGACATCAAGAAGGTGCTTATATTATATAATAGGTGTAACAGCAATGTTCGTGACGGGCTGCGCCGGCGGACACGACGGGCAGAAGCCTGACGGGGCGACACCTGTCGTGAAGCAGGCGGCGGCGCAGGTGATGAGACTGGCTGCCGACAGGCCTGAGCAGGCTTTGCAGACCATTGACTCGCTGCGCGCCGAGGGGATGGCGGACTACGAGACCAACTGGCTGCGCGCCAAGGTCTACTGCCAGTCGTTGGAGGGCACGCGGCTCGACTCGGCCATCGCCATCTGCGAGCGCCTTATGCTGCTCGACGTAGCCCGCGAGAACCGTGAGTACCGTCAGGACGTGTTAGAGACGCTCGTGAATGCCTGCCAGAGGAACAACGACGACGAGCGGATACTGAGATGGACGGCCGAGCTGGTGACGCTGTTCCATGAGAACGGCGACGAGACGGAGGCCCTGAGAAGCGAGGCTGAGATAGCCGTGGCGCTGACGCATACGGGTCATCTGCACGAAGGACTTGCCAAGATTGACAGTGTGATAGCCACTCTTGGCGGCAAGAGGAAATTCAATGAACTGGATGCCTCCATGATTGCGCTCAAACGCAAGGTGGGGTTGTTGAGTGAGACCGGGCGTTATGCCGACATTATTCCCGTTGCCCAAAGCATGTTGGACAGGCTTGCCGACTACGAGCAGCACCCCGACAACTACCACGACGGCAGTTACCGCGAACCCGCCGACGAAGACCGCGCCGGATATATAGACTTCTATCGCAACAGGGCCTACGGCTATCTGGCCGAGGCGTATGCAAGAACAGCCCCCCTCTCATCCCCCCTTGGGGGGAAGCCCCAAAGCGCTACCATCACCTCCCCCAAGGGGGAGGATAAGAGGGGGCTTGCTTATCATTATCTCGCACTCTACGAGCAGAGCGGCTATGGTTGGACGCAGGAAGGGCGTCACTTCATCGTCCCGACGCTGTGCCTTTTAGGCGAGAGCGCCAAGATGGACTCCATTTTCCAGGACCTGGACGAAGCCCGCTTCCATGCCTACGAACAGCAGATGGAGATAGAGCGTAAGGATGCCGAGACGAAGCATGCCCGCCAGATAGCCATTGGCCTGAATGTGGTGGTGCTACTGTTGTTGGTCATAATCTTCCTCCTGTTCCGCCACCACCGCATTGTAAAACGGAAAAACCGCGTCATCGTAGAGCAGATAACGGAGAAGCTGGAGATTGGTGGTTTGGGAGATTTGTCGTTTAGTCGTTTGGGAGAATCCCTAAACGACCAAACGACCAAACAGCTTTTTGAGCACATCAGCCATGCCATCATCAGCGAGCAGCTCTACCTCCAGCCGCTGTTCGACCGCGAGGCCGCTGCCACTCATTTCGGCATCAGCAGTCGCCGCATCGGTGCCGCCTTCACCCAGGGTAGCCCATATAAGTCGTTGCCCGACTTCATCCGCGAATGCCGGCTGAGGCATGCCTGCCGCCTGCTGCGCGACACCACCATGACCATTGCCGACATCGCAGCCGCCTCTGGCTTCTCGCGCATCACCACCTTCAACCACGACTTCAAGGCGAAGTACGAGCTGACTCCAACCGAGTTCCGCAGCCAGCTCAACTCGTAACATCATGGATGCTTGCCCATCCGCGCTCATATTTCGTAAGATTTAACGCCGCAAACGTGCGATAATTGAAAAGAATTGGTGCTTACCTTTGTACCCTAAAAAACAAATTAAACGGCAGAGAATATGGTAACAACACAATTAAACCCCGCTCAACTGAACGTGCTGAGCCTGATGTCATACATCAGCACGGAACAAGAGCAACAAGAACTGCAAGACATCCTGCTACAATTCTATCGCAAGAAGACGGACAGCCTGCTGTTACAGTTCCAGCAACAGAACAACATCACCCAGCAGACGCTGGACGATTGGTCGAACCAGCACGAAAGAACACCGTACTGATGAAAATTGTCCTCGACACCAACTGCCTCGTCAACGTCATCATGCCAGGTTCGTACAACAACGACATCTAGCAGGCTTTTCGTGCATCCAAGTATGTGCTATGCGTCACTAACGAGATACTGTTCGAGTACCACGAAATTCTGGCCAAGCACTATAATATCATCATCGCCAACACGGTGCTGAAGGAGTTAATGGAGACCCCGAACATTGAACGTGTCAATCCCACCTATCGCTTCAACCTTATCACTGCCGACCCCGACGATAATAAATTTGTTGACTGTGCCATCATTGCCGGGGCTACTTATATCGTGAGTAACGACCGCCACTTCGAGGAACTCAAACACTACGACTTCCCGAAAGTAGATGTTCGCAAGCTCTCCGAGTTTCTCGACATCGTAAGAACACTCTAACCCTCCCTTCCCATAATGCATACAGGCAATCCCCGCAGTCGCTTGCTGTGGGGATTGCTGTTGTAAAAAGGCCAATAGAAGTGTTTTTCCGCTTGCTCATTTGTGCAAAACGGGTTGCTCATTTTTGCTTGCTATTGTAAGTATGCGCGCAAAGCATTACTTTTGCAGGCAAAAACGAACAACCCGTAATGTATAAAGACACCAACACCTTCCTGCTCCTGGCAACCGTCATCGTGTTGCTGCTCTCGCTCATGGTCGTCGTACTGCTCTGGCAGATAAGGCGGCGGCGACGGCTGATGCGCCGGCGCGACGAGATCATCGCCGAGGAGGAGCGCGCCATCGACCGCCTCACGGACTTAGCAAAAGAGAAAGGGGTGGAGGTTTGAGAAGTAAGAAACAAAAACGTAAGCTATGTCCTATAAATCGAAGAAACAACGCGCAGCCTTTCCCCTCCCTTCAAGGGTCGGGGGCTACCGCACAATATAGCGAATTAATAGAAATCAGCAAATCCGTATGGCAATCATCTATTCCCTCCTGACAGCCATTGGCGTGGTGCTGTGCTACGTCATTGTCCGCCTCTTCGTGGCCAACCGCCGCGAGGAGCGAATACTGGCCGACCGCACCCGCCAGCAAGTGGCCCTGATGAGAAAACACCTCGGCCTGGCAGAGCGGCTGAGCCGTCTGTTCCCTAACACCGTCAGCCTCCCATGAACAGACTGTTCCACCATCTCCGTGAAAGCAGCGAATGGCTCGACAGCCTCTGCAACTGGTTCGACAGCTACGGCCTCGACCTGCTGCTGTGGATGCTGGCCTTGGCAGTAGTGGCCGCAGCGATGCTGCTTGTATATCTGCTTATGCTCTGACAATAACATTTACTAACTACGATAACTACATGAAAGAAAGAATTCTGAACCTTGCGCTCGTGGCCGCCCTCATGGTAGGCCTCGGCGCGGGCGTCGTGTCCTGCAAGGACGACGACAACGATGAAAAGACCGAAGAACAGAAGGAACAGGAGGCCATCGCCGGGCAGCAGAAGGACAACACCTTCTGGGCCGTCGTGGGCCAGCTGGTCAGCATGGAGAACTACACCGACGACTACGCCGGCCGCACCTTCACCCCCACCATCGGCACTGAGGCCGACGGCGACCCGCTGACGCGCATCGTCAGCACCAACTCCATGGAGGCTGCCGTGCAGAACTTCCTGAACCTGGTCAACGTGGGCGATGCCGAGACCGTCGCCATCGACGAGAACACCATCTCCTACGAGTGGAAGAACGACGCCGTGGGCACACTCACCTACCGCAAGACCACCGACGGCACCTCTTGGGCCACCGTCGATGTGAGCATCAGCCAGGTGCCCACGCTGCGACACATCGTCTACCAGTCGCTCGAGCAGGGCAACCAGAACGGCAGTGTCGACGGCAAGGCTTACTACCGCTTCGGCGACGTGGTGAGCCGCAAGATTACCGTCGACATCTACGACTTCGACGAATACTGGATCTGCATACGCCCCGCCTTCGGACCCGAGGGCAAGGGCGACAGCCACTGGGCCTGCGTGAACATCCTGCCCGAGAAGAACATCAAGCACATACATTTCGACGACCAGAAAGCGGACTACGAGGACTACTACGTGCCCACGGGCATTGGCGAGAACAAGAAGCAGATGCAGAACTTCGCCGAGTTGCTCTACGCCATCTACCGCCCCGACAAGTGGCAGGAGAACATCAGCTACTACAGCAGCACGGGCCTCTTCGGCCCCTCCGGCCTGCCCATCTTCAACGACTTCCACAGCACCAACCTGCGCTACCACAACAAGCACTTCTGGCAGAAGGTGCAGGATGCCTGGGACGACCTGAACATACCCGACCTGGCCCTGAACACCGACGCGGGCTACCTGCCCGACTTCATCGACCGCGAGGGCATCAGCCTGCTCTGCAACGGCTACAGCTGGTGGAGCAGCGTGTCGTGGAACTGCAAGCTCTACCAGTACACCTTCACCAACGGCACGAAGGACACCGAGAAGAACCTGCACCACGCCGACTACACCAAGCCTGAGAAGAACGTGAAGAACGTCGAACTCAACTGCAAGCAGATGGGCCAGCAGTTCCTCGACCGCTACAACGACTTCTTCGGCGACTCTAAGCCCCGCTGGGCCTTCCGCACCCTCACCGGCAAGGAACTCGCCAGCGACGGCCGCTGGGACAACAAGCAGCCCATCGCCGGCGTCACCGAGGTCTACCGATACTACGCCTATTATCCTGAAGAGCTGACCAAGGGCGACAACGACGGCCACGACCCAGAGGAGACCGTCGGCCCCAACAACGACAAGACGACATGGCAGACCAACGAGGCGTACACGGGCATGCCACACTACAGATGGGGCGACCTCTACAAGGACGACTACGGCAACATCTGGCTTGTGGCCAGCATGTCGGGAATAGCCACAGAAGAGCTCAGCGAGGTCAGCGAAAAGACACCATACGCAGAGTTCGTCAGCCTGGCCGGCATCACAACCTCTGCCGACAAGCACTACGCCACCAACCTGCCCACCCGCGACCAGGTCATACGCGGCTATTTCTGGCTTGACATGGTTTTTTCCCAAAATTCGGGAAGGAAAGACGATATCAATACCATTGTAAAGGAAACACCAGTGGGCTTTACGCGTGTCTTGCAGAACATGGTGGAAAACATGAGTGTAGACCCACGCGACTTGATACAGCGCATCACAGCTCAGAATGGAGACCCGCGTTCCGACACCGAAGCTGTCAGCATTCCCTACCAGTCGAACGACGGCAAGCAGCACTTGCTACGCATCATCAGAGACATCCAGAACGACAAGAAGGAACCCATCTGGTACATCTGGGAGCACTACCCCAAAGTGGCCTCGGCCGATGACCCGCGGAAAATGACCAACAGCCAGTTCAGCACCGACTACATCTGCTTGGAGGACATAGCCAGCGCCGACATGATAGCAAAGCACAACCTCGACTGGTATGTCACCCAGCCCCTTTCGACAGAGGACGGGATGGTGAGAAACCCCAACCAGCCCGCCCGCACGCCCCGTGGCGCTGACGAGACCGATGCCCATGGACTGGACATCACCACCTGCTTCTACAACCGGCAGACATGGTATAACCGCACGTTCACCACCGATATGTGGCGGTCACCGGTGCTGCCCATGCGCGTCACCGCCTGCTACGACCGAGGCGACAGCGACTACGCCGACATCACCGTCGACGGCATCCACCTGACGCCTTACAAGCTGATAAACCATACCCATATAGGCTTAATAACCGGCAAGACCGATGCAGAAGCATGGAAAGAACATGCCAACGCAATAGCATACTTATTCCTCAACTTAGACGAACCATCATGGATTCTTGACGGCAGGACCGGCTCCTGGCCTACATGGAGAATCTGGAACAAGTAAATACACATATAATAAATAATAATGTATATAATGTATATGAAGAAAAACATTCTGAATTTTGCGCTCGTGGCCGCCCTCATGGTGGGCCTCGGCGCGTGTGTCGTGTCCTGCAAGGACGACGACGACAATGAAAAGACCGAAGAACAGAAGGAACAGGAGGCCATCGCCGGGCAGCAGAAGGACAACACCTTCTGGGCCGTCGTGGGCCAGTTAGTCAGCATGGAGAACTACACCGACGACTATGCCGGCCGCACCTTCACCCCCACCATCGGCACTGAGGCCGACGGCGACCCGCTGACCCGCATCGTCAGCACCAACTCCATGGAGGCCGCCGTGCAGAACTTCCTGAGCCTGGTGAACGTGGGCGACGTTGCTAACGTCGCCATCGACGAGAACACCACCTCCTACGAGTGGAAGAACGACGCCGTGGGCACGCTGACATACCGCAAGACCACCGACGGCACGTCGTGGGCCACCGTCGATGTGAGCATCAGCCAGGTGCCCACGCTGCGACACATCGTCTACCAGTCGCCCGAGCAGGGCAACCAGAACGGCAGCGTCGACGGCAAGGCTTACTACCGCTTCGGCGACGTGGTGAGCCGCGAGATTACCGTCGACGGGCTGGAATACAACGAATACTGGATCTGCATCCGCCCCGCCTTCGGACCCGAGGGCAAGGGCGACAGCCACTGGGCCTGTGTCAACATCCTGCCCGACAAGAACATCAAGCATGTACACGTCGATGACGACAATCTGAACATCGAGGACTACTACGTGCCCACGGGCATCGGCGAGAACAAGAAGCAGATGCAGAACTTCGCCGAGCTGCTCTACGCCATCTACCGCCCCGCCACCTGGGAGGAGAACATCAGCTACTACAGCACCACAGGACTCTTCGGCCCCTCCGGCCTGCCCATCTTCAACGACTTCCACAGCACCAACCTGCGCTACCACAACCAGCACTTCTGGCAGAAGGTGCAGGTTGCCTGGGACAACTTGAACATCGCCGACCTGGCCCTGAACACCGACGCGGGCTACCTGCCCGACGCCATCGACCGCGAGGGCATCCGTCTGCTCTGCAACGGCTACTCCTGGTGGAGCAGCGTGTCGTGGAACTGCAAGCTCTACCAGTACACCTTCACCAACGGCACGAAGGACACCGAGAAGAGCCTACACCACGCCGACTACACCAAGCCTGAGAAGAACGTGAAAGACATCGATATCGACTGTCGCCGCATGGGACAGCACTTCCTCGAGAGATATAATGACTTCTTCGGCGACGGGAAGCCCCGCTGGATCTTCCGCACCCTCACTGGCAAGGAACTCGCCAGCGACGGACGCTGGGACAACAAGCAGCCCATCGCCGGCGTCACCGAGGTGTACCGCTACTACGCCTACTACCCCAGCGAGCTGACCAAAGGCGACAACAACGGCCACGACCCCGAGGTGACCGAAGATGCCGAAAGCGGCAAGGTGGCCACCAACGCACCTACCAACGGCATGGGCACTTACCAGATTGGCGACGTGCTCATGGACGAGCAGGGCAACCGATGGTTCTGCATCGCAGGCTCGCCCTACTACGAAGGATTCCCCGTCACCGACCGCAACGCCACCTTCATCACCTTCGGCTTCAATGGCATCAACACCAACGGCAACACCGTCAGCGGACTGCCCACCGAAGAAGAACTGCCCGAGCTGGCCTACAGGCTGTTGACGGTAATAGGCACTATGGAATCCATGAAGGCAGAATACCAGTTTATCCCTGGTGTAGAGACAACGCTGGGCAAGGCTTTCACAAACGTATTAGAATATGCCAATATCGATATGGGTAAGAGCATGGTGGTACTCGACAGCACCTTCGTCTTCACCTCTAAGGGTAAAACCTGGAACAGCAAATCCCAAAGCCCCGTGTTCAACCTGGCCTACAACGACGGCAACACCCAGAAGCAGGCCGTGGCACGACTCATCTACGACCTCACGCAGGCCGGCATAGAGCGAGACAATTGCATCGGCGTCTCGGGCAAGACGTATGCAGACATGCGCTTCCGCTGCTTCAAGCACTATGAGGAGTACTACCCCTTGGATATACGCGACCTCACGGAAGACGAGCGGGGACTGGGCATGACCAAGTACAACCTGATGTGGCCCATGACCACCAACAAGATATACCTGCAGGACGTGGCCGACCAGGCCAAGGTGACGCGCTATGCAGCCGCCGACAAGTGGTCGGGCCTGCCACTTTATGTCAGCAAAACCAAAAGTCCCGTTCAGCGCACACCGATGACCACCGCCGCAGCCAGCGCACAGCCCGCCGACTTCATTGGCAACTTCACCCGCCAAGGTACGCCCAGGACAAACATGTGGGGCGAGCCCGTGTGGTTCATCCGTGTCTGCAAGATTGAGGACAAGGGCGGACAGGTGCCCAACACCATCGCCACCGACGGGCGCCGCTTCACCATCGTACACCTGCAGAACGACAAGATGATGTACAATGGCATGATGCAGGCACAATGGGCCCTGAACTACTCCTACGACAATAAAGACTTCTACTTGGACAACCAGCAGCGCATCATGCCCCCCATACCCGGCTTTGATGTACCGGGACAATAATCACTGTATATATATAAATAATGTATAATCAAACAGTATAAACAACATGAAAAAATTCTTTAACTTCGCGCTGATGGCAGCCCTCTTGGGCAGCCTCAGCTTGGGCGTCGCGTCGTGCAGCGACGATGACGACAAACTCACCGACGAGCAGAAGGCCGAACAGCAGGCCGAGAAAAGCAACAAGTTCTGGAACGTGGTGAGCTCGCTCACCGACCAGTACGATGCCGACTACGCCGACAAGACCTACACGCCCACCATCGGCGTGCAGGACCCCACCGACGCCACCACCCGCATCGTCTATACCAACGACGTGGCCACCGCCGCACAGCGCTTCAACTACATCACCGGCGCCACCATCGACGAGAACACCACCACCTACGAGTGGCGCGACGACGAGGTGGGCACGCTCACCTACACCCGCACCAACGACGGTGCCTCCTATGCCCGCGTCGACGTGAGCATCAAGCAGATGCCCTCGCTGAAGCACATCGTCTATAAAGCCCCCACGCAGGGCGAGAACGGCTCGTTCAACGGCACCGCCTACTACCGCTTCGGCGACGTGGTGAGCCGACAGGTGGACGGACAGACCGAGTACTGGGTGTGCATACGCCCCGCCTTCGGACCCGAGGGCAAGGGCGAGAGCCACTGGGCCTGCCTCAACGCCCTGCCCAACGAGAACGTGTACCACTACCACAGCAATACCAACGGCAACGACTACTACCTGCCCACAAAGCTCGGCACCAACAAGGAGCTGATGCAGAACCTGGCCGAGATGATGTACGCCATCTACATGCCCAAGTCGTGGCAGGAAAACATCTCCTACTACAGCGAGGACGGATTCTTCGGACCCAAGGGCCTGCGCCTGTTCCACGACTTCCACGAGGCCAACCTCATCTACCACACGCAGTACTTCTGGCAGCGCGTGAAGGAGGGCTGGCAGGTGAACGACATCTACCAGAAGGTGTTCAACGCCACCGAGAGCCAGGTCAACAGCCAGGTGCCCGTGGGCATACACCTGCTCTACAACGGCTACAGCTGGTGGACCATCTCGTCGTGGACCTGCCAGTTGTGGGAGGCCACCTTCACCAACGGCTCGGAGAAGACAGAACTGAACCTGCACAAGGCATACTACGACGACAAGCTGAAAAAGGACATGAAGAGCCTCACCTTCGACTGCCGCGCCATGGGCAGCAAGACCGAAAACTACAAGCAGTACTTCGGCAACGACAACAACCTGCGCTGGTGCTTCCGCACCAAGACGGGCGAACAGCTCGCTTCCACCGGCAAGACCGACGTCTATGAGCCGCTGGCCGGCGTCACCGAGGTATGGAACTACAACAAGTACTACAGCATACCCGCCGGCAAGGACGAGAAGCCCGAGGAACTGACCAGCGGCCCCAACAACGACAAAAACACCTGGAAGCTCAACGAGTTCACCGGCCGTGCCCACTACCTGCCCTACAACATCTACAAGGACCAGGATGGTAACCGCTGGATAGTGGCCGTGCCGGCAGGACTGGTCGCTACCACTTACGACAACTCGTACACCATGGACAAGGCACCCTACAGTTACCTCATCAGTTTCGAGGGCATCAAGTTCTCGGCCGACAAGAGCCGCGCCACCAACCTGCCAACAGACATCAACGTACTGGCCAAGGGAGCCTTTGGCTTCCAGAAACTGGTCCACAATATTTCAGGCTATACCGTAGCACAAGTTGGAGATAGAGAGACAACTTACAGAGGCAAGGCCTACTACGGACTGCTCGAATATGCCGGCATCGAAGGACGCTTATCCTTTCCTGTCCTGACGCATGAGACCGAGGAAAATTCTTACATCTTTGATGCCTGCTTCGCCTACACCGACCCCGCAGACAACAAACAGAAACTCATGCGATACCTGGACCATCCGCTTAACGATGGGCAGCGCATGGACTACCACTACATGTGGACTTATTACCCCAGCGCACCGTCGGCAGATGTCATAAGGCAATACTACTTCGACAAGGCCAGCCCCATCTACCTGCAGGACATTGCCACGCAGGACTTCGTCACACGCTATGCTCCCGACTGGTATGCCACCCGACCCTACAAGATCAATTTATGGTCAAACACCGTTGAACGCACCATCCGCAAAGACATCGACACCAGGGCCAAGGACGTGAGCAACTACGTCTACAACCTGCAGTCATGGCAGCAGGGCAACTTCCCCAGCTCTATGTGGAACGCCCCCGTCTACCTGATGCGCGTCACCCGCGTCTATGACCGCGGCGACGATGACTATGCCGAATTGACAGATGACGGACTCCACCTGCGCCCCTATAAGGTGTTCATGACCTACTATGATGAAGAGGACGAACTAGACCAGTGGATGCCAGACCCCAACGACATATTATCAGGCGATAAATATTCGTACAGCAGAACGCTGGCCGAGTTCTTCATGGCGCGTGTACTCAACGGCGACAAGTCGCCACTACCCAAGTACACCGAGGAGAAGTGGTAAGCATCGCGTCGCAGACAGAACAAAATAGTAATAATGTATATGAAGAAGAATCTTTTCAACCTTGCGCTGACGGCTGCCCTCGTGGGCGGCCTCAGCCTGGGCGTCACGTCGTGCAGCGACGATGACGACAACAAGAACGACGAGGCGCAGACCTCGACAGTGACCGTGGCCGGCGACCTGCTCAGCCACGGCATAGAGACCGACATGCAGAGCGCCGTGGTGACCGTGCCCGTGAGCAGCACCGGCGAGTGGACCGCCACCCTGGCCAAGGGCACCGACTGGGTGCACATCCAGGGCTGGCAGGTGAGCTACAGCGGCAACAAGACGCTGACGCTGCTCTTCGACGAGAACCGCACCGGACGCGACCGCAACACCACGCTCAACATCGCCAACAACGACGGTGAGCTGACCCGCGTGAAGGTTTTCCAGTACTACAACTACCAGGGCGAGCCTCCCACCAACGGCAGCGGAGCCGCCTTCGCCGCCAAGGGCATGGGCTGCGGCGTGGACTACGACTACGCCCTCAACCTGAAGAACATCGTGGCACGCGCCGACGCCGAGGCCGCCAAGAGCGGCGACAAGACGGCGGCCAGCGGCTCGTTCTACTCGCCCACGCAGGTACACAAGCCAAACAACATCTTCAACATAGCGCGCATCGAGGAACTGCAGAAATCCAGGGAGAACCCCCTGCAGGCGTCGGCCTACGTGGAGGCCGTCATCCCCGTGGCCGAGATGAACGTGCAACTCTACGACTCGTGCCTCTCGCAGGCCAAGACCCTCGACGTGGGCATGGAGATGAGCCTCAGCCTCGGCCCCATCTCGGGACGCGCCCGTGGTGAGTACAGCTCGAAGATGCACGAGGACCGCGCCATCGTCAACTACAGCATCGTGCGCAACGCCCCGATGTACAACGTCTACCTGTCGCCCGCCGAGCTGTCGGCCTACGCCACCGACCCGCGCAACAACAAGGTGTCGATGGACTACGACGATGCCGCCTTCGAGCAGATTGACCAGCTCATCGAGGCATACAAGAAGCGCAACGCCCGCCGCCGCGGACTCACCGTCAACGACCGCGGACTGACCGATGAACAGGAGGAGATAATCGCCAACATGGAGGATCAGGTGCCCGTGATGATGGACTTCGCCGGAATCTTCTCAACCAACTTCACCAAGAGCTATAACGAGCTGTACAACGCCATCGTGCGCCAGAAGCAGGCCGGCAAGGCCATCGACGCCACCACCGCCAACCAGGTGCTCAACGTCCTTGACAACAACTACGGCCCGTTCTTCATCGCCGGCGGCGACTTTGGCGGCAGCCTCGCTGTCTATTGCGAGATTCACCGCGACTCGCTCCACGGCAGAGATGCGCTCTCCGGCGAGGTGAGCGCAGAGATGTCGGGCATGTTCGAGATCAGCGGCAAGATAGAGTACAGCTCTGTGGGTATGTCATACCTGCGCCAGAGCAACACGCAGATGGACATCTACGGCGGCAGCGCCAACACCACGGCCAACGCCTTCCTGAGCCTCATCACCGGCAACGAACCCAGCAACCTGCAAAAATGGCAGCAGGTGATGGAGGAATGGATAGGCTCCATGTGGACCACCTCCACCGGCAACAGCTACGGCGAGCCGAAGATCAGCGAGGCGGCACCCATATCGTTCAGCGTTACGCCCATCTGGACCCTCTTCGCCGAGGCCGACATCCAGGAGTATGTGCAGAACTACTTCATGACGAAATATGCCGACCGCGGCATACGCAGCTACTTCGGCCTGATGAACGGCACGCTGCCCGACGGACAGGGCGAGGCCTTCTCTAATCTGAACAGCGACTTCTGGAAGTAAACTTTCGAAATGTCGAAATAACGAAATGTCGAAATAACGAAATGTCGAAGTGAAGAACCTGACGATAACGATGTTGGCGTTGCTGTCGGCCCTGCTGACCGCCTGTAGCGACGACAATGACCCCACGCCCGTCCCCACGAAGGACGGCGCGTGGGTCGTCACTGTGGTCAGCGGTTCTGCTGCTGACTCGCCCACCGTCCTCCCCCATCAGGCCTGCTACGAGAGCATCACCGTGAGCATCAAGGGTCGCACCGCCGACACACGCACCGTCATCGTCACCACCGATGCCGACTGGCTGACCATTAACCTCCCCTCCACCCTTTGGGGGGAGACAGAGGGGGGCCTGGGGGCGGGGGTGGGCTTGCCTGCCGACAGCATCGTAGCCCTTGCAGTCACCACCAACGACACCAACCACCGCCGCGAGGCCACGCTGACCTTCACCGATGCCGACGATGCCTCGCACACCGCCACGCTCACGCTGACGCAGCTCTCTGCCTCCGACGGCGACGACAACGGCGACGAAGCCCGCGAGCAACTCTATGTGGGCTACGGCTACGACATCTACAAAGCTCTGGAGAGCACCATGGCCGTCAGGACGCGCGCCGCCGTGCTCGACAGCCCGCTGCTGTGGCAGGAGAACCAGATGGGCGGCGACCTGCTGATACAGGACTGCCGACTGGGGCGCACCGCCACCCGCTATGTGTCGGCCAACGACATCCACGCCTTTGGCCGCAACCTGGCCGAGCAGCAGACGGGCGACGCCAACAACCACTTCGAGGGCTGCCGGCAGGAGTGCCTCACCGCTAAAAGCACACTGCTCGACGGCCACGGCACCTTAGAACAGCAGAACTTCGGCCATGGCTCGATAGAGAAAGCCGTCGCCTCGCGCGTCATCGACCGCGGTGCACTCATGGCCATGAAGCGGCGCGGACAGTTGCCCTTCACTACTGCCTTCGCCCTGAGTCTGCGCGCCGTGCGCAGTGCCATCGGCGATGCCCGCGCCAAGGCCGTGGAGCAAGCCCTCACCGACTTCGGCACCCACGTCATCATACAGGTGGACCTGGGCGGCCGCATCGACTACACCTTCACCATGCAGAAAACCACGTCGTTCAACAGCGTGGAGGAGATGCGCCAGGAGATAGACTACACCCTGGGGCGCATTGCCGACAACGACCGCACGGCGAAACTGCAGACCACGTCGTCGAGCAAGTCGCGGCAGGGTGCCATCACCGTCAGGGGCGGCAGCACTGCCACCCGCCAACAACTGGAAACCGACATCAACGGCCTTTCCACTACCGGCCAG
Organism: Prevotella sp.; assembly: GCA_017449025.1. Lineage (GTDB taxonomy): Bacteria > Bacteroidota > Bacteroidia > Bacteroidales > Bacteroidaceae > Prevotella. The sequence goes on from JAFSKJ010000106.1 coordinate 21,240, forward strand.
GTCAGTCCCTCGCACATCACCGACTGGCTCGCCACCATCAACTACACCCAGTACCCTGAGCGCGACAACAACCTTGAGGTCATACACTTCGAGCTGATGCCCCTCTGGGACCTCGTGCCCGACGATCTGCGCCAGGACTTCATGGACGCTACTTTCCGCTTGGCCCAGCGCAGCGACAGTTCGCTGCCAGCCAGCTTCACCGGCACCGACATCTACGAGATTCAAACCGAAGGGCTCGACAAGGACCTCTTCACTTTCCCAAACGACCAAACGACCAACTCCCCAAACGACCAAAGCCTCTGCCGCCTCCTCTACATGAACGGCGAACCCGTCATGGAGGTCTGCTCGGAGTACGTGCCAAAGATCCGCACCGACGAGCGCGTCGTCATTGCCTATCCCATCTACAAGCAGCACATCCGCATGAACCAGGGCCTCTTCCTCGGCGACGGCATCCACCAGCCGGCCTACGTAGGCTTCTCGGGCAGCGACTGCTATGTCAACCCCATCATGGACTACGAGCCGGGCGAGCGCATCACCCGCTTCTGGTACGTCAACGGCAACCTGCTGCTCAGCAGTCCCACATCCGTCAGCGGCCTGACGGCAAAAAGCCGCACCGTCGAGGATGACACCTTCCAGTACATCTTCGGCACCACCCACCGACACCCCATCGTCAAGGTTGGCTCCAAGTTCTGGACCCGCCGTGACATCGACCATAATATGGGCTTCAGCGAGAACCCCAGCAACCGGCGCGCCCGCACCAACGAGCACCTCGTGGACAATGTGCTCTACGGCCGCTACTACTACGACATCGGCTATTACCAGCAGAAGGACAACGAGGCCTGGTGGGGCTACCAGCCCAACACCTACTACGACGGCCAGCCGAACACCAAGTGGTACGTGCCCCTGCCCGACGACGTGCGACAGCTCTACGCCTACCTCGGCTTCAACCCGAAGGTCCTCTACCGCGGCGAGGTGAGCGGCTATGATGCCGCGTTCAACGGCTACTACGGCATACACGACTTCCTCACTGGCGGCAGTTTCGGCGACGGGCAAATGGCTGTGCGCTACCGTGGTCAGTTGAACATCTTCGCCACACGTGCCTCTGGCACAAATGCTGCCGACAATGCCAGCCAGGCCCTGTTGCTGATGCTCGACACAGACTATCGCTTCACCCTGCAAGAGGCCGTCGGCGAATGGCACAGCGACTACTTTCCCATACGCCCCGTCCGAGGATGGATGTACGAATACCCCACCCAAAAGTAGCCTCACCCCCAGCCCCTCTCCCAAGGAGAGGGAAGTAGATACCAAGTAAACCAAAGATATGGACATCAAGAATACAAAAAATATGAAGAGAATCCTGTTCGCCTGCCTACTGTGTTGCGGCCTTGCCGTAACACTCGCAGCCTGCAGCGATGATGACGAAAAGAAAAGCGGCGAGGACACCGAGGAGCTGGACGAGCAGCGGCTGGCGCAGCGCGAGGCATTGGCCACGGTGCTGACCACGCTGACGGGCCAGCCATTCAGCGACACGGCGGACATCGACTTCGAGGGGCAGACCTACACCCCGCAGTATGGCACCGTGCGCGACGCTGCCAACCCGCTGGAGCGCAGCATACTGGTGAGGAACGCCGAGAGCGCCGAGGGCTACTTCCGCACCCTCGCCGGTGCTGGTGCCACGCTCATCACCGAGACCAATGACGGCTGCGTGCTTGACCTCACCGCCCTCGACTGCCACAGCACGGGCAAGCGGCAGAACTTAGGCACGCTGACCTTCCACCGCGAGGGCAACGGCGACTGCGTGGCATACGCCGACGTGCACATCGACTGCATACCCGAGCTGCGCCGCATCTGCTATAAGACACAGGCGCAGTGGGGCGACAACGCCGGCTTCGAGTCGCCATGCACCTGGGGCGACGTCTATGTAAACAACGGCAAGTACTACATCTGTGTGCGCGAGAGTCAGGGATACAATAGCGACGGCGCGCTGGTGTGCATGGAGAACGGGCGCGGCACCAACACCACCGACCCCATCGGCGACGGCGTCAAGGGCATCTGGCATCCAGAGCATGTGGGCACCACGCAGGACATAGTCGACTTCCTCATCCTCTGTGCCGACGAGGGCTATGCCACGCAGAAGCAGCGCATAGTGAAACAGTACCCCGGCAAGGTGTTCCCGCTGCCCATGACACTGGGCTATCTCTGGAATCCCGACAAGATGTTCACGGTGGGAGGCGCTGACGAGGGCTTCGGCAGCACACACACCGGCTACAGCCACTGGACAGGACACGACACTCCCGTCATCATCTGCCGCGACGGCACCGAGGGCAACTACGTAGGGCTGTTCCAAGGCTGGTATCGCCGCTTCCACTATGTGCAGATAGATGCCCGTAACCCCTGGGACCGTGGTGCCACGGAGCGGCTCTACCAGTTCAAGAACACGCAGATAAGCTCCTTGGAGGCAATGCTCGTCTCGAAATATCTCTACACCGCCTGCTGCGTACACTTCACCGACCGTGTGCCGGGCGGCTTCGCGTTAGTTGACATATAGGCCCACCCCCGCCCCCTCCCCAAGGGAGGGGAGAATAAATAGAAAAGCAATGAAGAAAGCTCTTATATATATAATAATGTGTATGGCAGTCATCGGCTGTAGCGACGACGTGCTGAACGATAGCCTCCCCTACGGGGGGAGGTTGGAGGGGGCTTCCTTCTCCTGGACCCGCGCCGAGGACATGGAGACGAGAGCGCAGTTTATGCGCAACTATGGGCTGGGCTACTCTTACGATGCGGTGCGCGGCAGCTACTGCGAGTGGAGCGACATCCGCTGCCAGGTGTTCGACCGCCGACACGTGGAGAGCCTCAGTGAGCAGGTGCTCCACACCACCCTGGCCCGTGAGGCCACGACGCAGACCAAGTTCGAATACTCACTGCACGACTATGTGGCCAACGTGTCGATGGAAACCACCAAGGAGGTGGACCTCGGCCTCTACAACAACGAGAAGCGCAAACGCCAGAACTTCATCGAGGACGGTGTGCAGGAGACCTTCTACTATACCGTCAACGATAAGATTACACTGGTTCACAGTTTCTTCGACTATGCCTCGCTGCTCGCTCTCTACCCCAAGGACAACGCCATCCTGACGCAGAGTTTCCGCGACGCCATAGCCCACCTTAAACTGACCGACGAGAGCAACATAGCCGCCGTGGACTCCTTCCTCAACGTCTATGGCACCCACGTCATCGTGAGCGCCTCTTTAGGCGGTACGCTGAAGGTGGACATGATGAACTACCTGTGGCGCTACAACGACAAGGCGCGCACGGAGGCGTGGACTACGGAGGAATTTCTGAATGTCGTGAGCCGGAAGAACGAGAACCGCACCGGCAGCGACGAATACCAATGGTTGGAGCACGCCCGCCTGAACATCAGCGCCGCCGGCGGCGACCAAAGCACGCTGACGGGGCTGCTTGGCGAGTATTCCGCCGACGGCACGCGCACATTCTCCACCGACGGCATATCACAGTGGCGCACCTCGCTCGTCTACGACGCTGCCGACCCCGTGAACTCCAACGTGGAGCTGGTGGACATGCAGGTCATACCCATCTGGCAGGTGGCCGACGTGGTGGACCACCAGCAGGCTCTCCGCATCAAGGCCGCCGTGCTGCAAGACGTAGCCCTGCAACAGGAGTTGCTCGGCGACTGGAACTTTTTCGATGCCGTCTTTCCCATCCGCCATGCACAGGCCGCCTGCCAGTACAGACAATCCACTGGCACGTGGGCCACTCACAGCCGCACCGACAGCGATGACCAGCCGATGGTGGTGAACATCGTGAGCGGCGGACGCTATGTGGCCACCGTCTGCCACGAAAGGCTTGAGGGACACAATCTGTGGGTGTGCTATCCCGTCTACGAAGGAAAAGTAAAACTGGCCTGCGGCCTCGGTGTGGCTGACGACGGCACGCTGTGGAAGGTGCGCTGGATTTGTAGTTTAGGAGATTCGTCGTCTGGTCGTTTGGGTAAGTCACAAACGGCAGTTCTAATATCCCTAAACGACCAAACGACCACCCCCCAAAACGACCAAACGACACACTTCTACATCACAGCCGGTACTGTGGGCGTAACCCCGATGGAGGGCATCACCTACGCCGAGTCATACGTCCTGCCCTGCATTGCATTGAGCGGCGGTGTGCAGCCCGACGGCTCCTACCAGAGCACAGCTTACGACGTGGTGAAGAGCGGCGACGCCTTCGGCCTCTATGCTCCCGGCGGTCTGCGCAACATCGTGGGCTTCAGCCCCACCACCACGACAACGGGCGACCTGACCTACTACAAAAGAGACGACAACTATACGTATATATACAATAAAAATGAGCTCAAGTATGAATAAGAAAGTAATCTCAACGATGCTGCTCCTTGCGGCAATAGTCCTCTCGGGATGCAGCAGCGACGATGACGACCCGTCGCAGCCCGCCCGAGAGACAGGCGCACCGCTGCAGGTGATGGTGGTCTTTGCGCCGGGCGAGCTGGGCGATGAGGGCTATGCCGACGGCCTCATGGAGGGGCTGAACCGGCTGAAGCGCTTTGATGACGAGAATCGGGAACAGGGAAAGGACTCCGTGGACGTTGATTTTATCTCACGCTACGACGCTGAGGACACGCGCAATGCGGTTACACAGTGGGCACAGCAGCCTGCCAACCCATTCTACGACGGCGACTACAGTCGCCGCCTGCTGGTCATCAGCGACCCAACGATGATACCCCTGCTCGGCACCATCAAGGATGACCTGCGCTCCACCGACGAGGTGCTGCTGCTGAAGGTGTATGAGGCCGACGTGACAAAGGCTGCCGCCGACTACGGCCTTGGCGAGCGCGTACACGGTCTGAACATCTCGCTCACGGAAAGCATACGCAAGTTCTGCCGCTACATGGACCGCGCCATCGCACAGGCTCAGGCCGAGGGCAAGGAGTGGAACCGCGACTTTCTGCCCATCTTCCGCCATTACGACGAGAGCACCTGGGTCTGCCGTGACAGCATCAACGAGGTGCTGGCCGAGGAACTGGGCACTTCGACGCGGACTGCCATTGGGGCACTCAACCAGCTGGTTGCTGCCTTCAACCTCGATGCTATAACACAGATGCAGGAGACGGCATACAGCTTGGCACAGGCCTTCATGCAGAACTACCAGCAGTCGCGCAGTGCCTTCTGCATCGTGGACTTCGGCAAGTACAATGCCGGCTGGGACTACTTCCTGCTGGGCCATGAGGGCGACGACCTCTACGAGACGCTGATGATTGATGCTGGCGATCTGGCCACCGGCAATCGTTACTACGTGAAACGCGATTTCCGCAGTGCCTTCTTTGGCTGGGGCTACGACTGGATGAAGCAGGAGCCAGGCACCATGCCCCGCATGACGCTCATCTGCGGGGAGCAGTGTATAGACAACATACCTGATGAAGAGTAAAAACTAAAGACGATGAATATGAGAAGATACATACATTTCCTACTGTCCTGTTGGCTATGTTGCGGCCTTGCCGCAACCCTCGCAGCCTGCAGCGACGACGACAAAGACACAGTGCTCGACGGTTCCCCCGTCGAGACCATCACCCTGAATGTTGACGTGATACTGCCCCCGGACATCCGCACGCAGTGGCAGAATGCCATCGACCTGGCGCAGACCAACATAGCCAAGGCACAACAGAAGCTGGGACGGCAGGTGAAGCTGAACCTGCGCTATCACAACGAGGATACCGAGGACCTCAGTGCCTTGGGCCTGCGGCTCACCGGCCTGACGGGGGCAGACACCTGCCACGCCATTATAGGCCCCTACCACTCTGCCAACGCACAAGACATCCTGAAGTGGGCGAAGGAGACGCGCCTGCCCGTGGTGCTGCCCACATGCAGCAGCTCTGAGTTGCAGCGCATCTACGCCAAGAGCACCTACGCCTGGTTCCTCACCGAGAGCGACATCACGCAGTGTGAGATGATGATTTCGGCGGCAAAGGCCATCGGCGCTACCGACGTGACCCTCATCTACAGCGACGACACCTACGGCCGCTCCTTCCTCGACTGGTTTGCCTTCTATGCCGCCGAGCAGGAAGTGAGCACCAGCGTACAGGCCATCACGGCCTACCGGCGCGGTGACGACCTTAGCGCCTTCCTCGACGCAGCAGCCGCTCAGGCCACAGGTCTGCGCATGCTGGTGTGCGTGGCCTTGGGCGACGGCAGCGACTACCTCAGCGTAGGTCGCGCTCTGATGACCTACAACACTAAGACAGCATCCAATCCCGATACGCCACACCTGCTGCCTATCTTTGCCGACACGTCGAGCGACTACAGCGTGCTGTCTGCATGGCCCGGTGATGTGCTCTTCGGGCTGGGCATCAGCCCCATCGGTGCTCCGGCCTACGGCTTCCCGCAGTACATCACCGCCCACCACGACCAATACTCTATGAACGGCGAGGCGCAGATGTATGACGCCCTCTGCCTCATCGCCATGGGAGCCGCCCTGCAGCAGGCCAGCCCCGACGTGTGCCTCGTCGACGGCCAGCAAGTGGTGTACAAAGAAAAGCCCTACACCGTGGGGCTTACCGACTACATGCGGTCGGTGGTGAGCAACGAGGGCGGTGCCATCACGCAGTGGAACGACGCCAGTCTGGCTACCGCCTTCAGCGAACTGTCGGCCGGGCGCAACATCGACATCAGCGGAGCCACGGGCAGCATGCTCTTCGACCAGGACACGCACACGAAGATTCTGAACACCACCTATCTGGTTTGGCAGTTGGACAATGAGTATGACGACGATGGGCGTGTGACTAACGTCGACATGCAGCCCGTGGTCTACCTTAGCACTGCCGGCTCCAACTCCGAGGCTTCCACCACCTCGCTCTGGCAGCAGCAGAAGTGGTGGCAGCAGATGATGGACAACGTGACCTACAAGGCCGACCTGCCCGATGTGACCGACCACTGGGCCGTAGTCATCAGCCCCTCGACCACCTGGAGCAACTACCGCCACCAGGCCGATGCCTTCGCCATGTACCAGTTGCTGCGCCACCACGGCTACGACGAAGACCACATCATCCTCATCGTGGAGGACAACCTGGCCAACAGCACCGACAACAAGGACTTCACCGGCCAGATCTTCGTGGAGCGTGGCGATGACGCTAACGACAGCTTCCTGAACAATGACGTGCGAAAGAACGCAGTCGTGGACTATCACTTCAGTGACCTGCAGCCCGACGACATCGGCGACATCCTCATGGGCCGCTCGTCGGCCCGTCTGCCGCATGTGGTCCGCTCTACGGCCACGAGCAACGTGTTCTTCTTCTGGAGCGGACACGGCGGTTCGCGCGAAGGTCCCCTCTGGGGCAACGAGAACGCCTCTACCTATTTCGGCACCGACCGCATACGGCGCATCGTCAGCGAGATGGCCGAAGCCCGGCGCTACCGCCGCATGATGCTGGCCATAGAGACATGCTACAGCGGACAGTGGGGCGAGGCCCTGACACGCACGCCCGACATGCTGGTGCTCACCGCCGCCACACCCAACGAGACCTCGAAGGCCGATGTGCACGACAAGCAACTGGGCGTGTATCTGAGCAATGCCTTCGCCCGAACCTTCCGACGTGACATCGACCAGAACCACAATGTCACCATCTACGACCTCTACAAGGACCTGGCGCGAACCACCACCGGCTCGCACGTCATGCTCTACAACCAGCTCCACTACGGCTCGGTCTACAACGAGAGCATGAGCGAATACTTCCCTGAGTAGCCAGATGGAACGTTCAACAATTATGAGGACACGAATTCCAACACATTATCCACAAATAACTCACTAATTGCAACGCGATTCGGAAAAATTGTGTATCTTTGCAGCGTCCAATCAGGGAGCGCGGGCGTCATCGCCCGCTACAGATGCGGGCGGGGTCGCCCGCGCTCCCTTATGCAAAGCGGTGAAATAACTGTTAGTCATATAGAAGATGAAAAAGTATTTACTGATGGCCGCTGTCGCCATGATGGCTGCTGCGAGCGCACAGGCCCAGAAGATGGAGATTGTGGACAAGGACGGCAACGCCGTGCCTTACGCCAGCGTGATGACCGCCGACGCGACACTGATAGGTGTCACGGGCATGGACGGCGTGATTGCCGACATCGGGGGAGCCAAGACCGTGGTCATCAGCCACGTGGCCTACCAGCCCAAGACTGTTAGTATATTGGGGGATTCGTCGTTTGGTGGTTTAGGAAATTCACCAAACGACCAAACGACCAACGCCCCAAACGACCAATCATGCCTGCGGGTGACGCTTGACGACGCCGACTTCAACCTGCCCGAGATTACCGTCACAAAGAAGGACTACACCTATCTTCAGATGTACTACCGAGTGATCATTATCGACAAGGATGGCGTGTTGTACTACCGCTCCGGCATCATGGACAACTTCCTCAACGAGAAGAACGGCAAGCAGGAGACGTCGAAACAGCACATCACCATGTCCAAGTCGGGAACAATGAAGGTGGCGTTCAACCTTCTGCTGGGCGACAAGATTGACGCCAAGGCAAAGATCCACCCAGAACCCTTAGAGCAGTCGATGCTGAAGAAGTTCAATAGCCAGGGGCTGCGATTCGTGGACGCTGGCAGTGGCAAGAAAAACATAGTGGACAACTACGGCACACTGGGCAGCGTCGTCGACCGCGACGGCCAGCGTCGGTTTACGATAGACGCCTACCAGTCAGCCCTGCACCGTCTGGAGGCCGAGGGCAAGACGAAGAAGCTGGAGAAGAGGCTGGAGCGGGATGCCAAGATGGAGAACCGCGTGAACAGCAGCTACCGCGCCTACGCCATCGACGAGAGCGGCCACTACCGCCCGGAGGACTACTTGATGGAGCAGCACATGATGACATGGGAGGACAGCAAGAACGGCCACGCCCTCATCATCATGGACTACTTCGCCACCGACCGCGCCTACCTCTCGAAGGAGCAGGTGAAGCAGACAAAACGGGACAACAAGGTGAAACTCTCCTACAACTACCTGCAGCAGTTCGAGCGCCAGCACCGCATACCCGCCCTCGCCCCTGAAGTGCTCGCCAAGATGAAGGAACTGGTGGATAAAGACTAAGTGAAACAAACAGACAACAAACAGACCCATGAAACAAATGACACTATGGATGATGGCCGCCATCCTCACCATCTGCGGCACAGTGAGTGGCTTCGCCCAAGATGTAAAGGGCAAGGAAGGACAATGGACGTTTGTAGGACAGTTGACTAATCCCGGCGATACGCTCTGGGCGTTTGCCACAGACAACCTGAAGGAAAGGAACGTGGTGGTGCGCAACGGCGGCACCTTCCAGTTCACCACCGAACTGGCGGAGGCAAAGGATTACTATTTCCTCACACCCTCGCTGATTCGCGGCGAAGGCGGCTACGGTTTCATCGTTACGGCTGTTCCGGGAGAGGTGCTGCAAGCCAGCGGATTCTGCGATAAAGACAGCAACCTACATCAACTATACCGAGACGGTGGAGCGCATCTTCTCTACGAACATAGAGACCATCAACACCCTCGGCAACGTGCTCTTCGCCGAGAACGTGTCGGACATCTACCGGATGCGGCGGCAATACAAGCAGGACATCTGCGACAAGTACATGGCAGAATTTAAGCAGGCAGAGGGCTTCATGCAGTACGAGCAGGCCATGGCCGTATCCTTTGCAAGCGATTACATCTATCTGAGCAGCCTACTGATAAGCGAGATGAAGGAGAAGCTCGCCCAGTGCCAGCAGATGATGGGCGTGAGCGATGCCGACCTCGACACCTATCGTCAGAAGCGTCAGGCCATGTCGCAGTCATCAGCCGCCGACAGCATACATAACGCCCTGTACGAAGAGGTGGGCCGTAACCACCAACGGCTGAAGGAAGCAAAGGAAAAAGGCAACAAACATTAGCCTCAAGGCTGGTATTAGCCATTTTTTTGAACCATAATTAGTCGCCTTCGGCGAGAAGGTTTAGCTCGACGGCGAAGGGAAAGTCAAATCTTACAAATCTATTCAAAATCTTCCAAATCTCTTATTTTTGTAAGATTTGGTCAGATTTGTTCGATTTCTGCCCCGAATGGGGCACTCATCTTGAGGGTGCTGAGCAATTACGCATTGCCACATAAAAAAAATGATTATCCGCAAAGATACCACCAAAGCCCGAAGGGCTGATAAGACCACAGGCAGGGGTGCCGCTCCAGCTCCGCTGGCTTGCTACCGAAGGGACGCAAGAACCCCTGCAAGTCAGCGGTGTGAAGGCAACCCCAA
>JAFSKJ010000107.1 GCA_017449025.1 Prevotella sp.
CACCGTGGAATGGCTCGTCTTCGTGGATGCCAACCGCGACAGAAAGACCGTAGCACCCATTCACGACTATGACATCGTCATTGGCCCGATAGCCGACGACGGCGTTGTCCTCCAACTTACGAACTTCCGTGAAGGCATCTACACGCCAGAGCAGGCTGCCGCACAACTTCAGGACAGGTATCTCGACCAGCAATATTATTTCGGAACGGAGCAGGCGCTGCAAACCCTCCATAAAACCAACGTCGAAACCCTATGAACCAGCCCACCCATCATCAGATAGCCACATATCTGACCGACTACGCCCTGAGCGAGTTGGTCAAGTATGTGATGGAAGATACGGGTTGCACCATCGAGCAGGCCATGGAGCGCGTTTACAACTCTCCGCTCATGACCGCTCTGCAGGACGAGGAGGGCGAATTGTATGTGCAAAGCCCCGCCTATCTGTATGAATTGATGGAGATTGCCGAATAACCCAAATCACAAAGATTAATCCCCCATCATGCTTATGCCACGACGAGAGAACATAATAAATATTGTTAAGCGAGAGCAGAACCGACGAAGCAGCGAGAGCCATCAAGCTTGCTTGAATGGCCGAGTCGCGACGGAGGAAAACAGAAATGTTAAAATGGCCGAAACATTTGGCCGTTACAATATTTTTGCTACTCTCTCTTTTACCTTTGCACCCATGGAACAAGGATTTTTACCGTTAAAATACCAAAAGAAGCGTGCATTTTGCCGTCAATTCACTACCTTTGCACCATGCAACGACTACTTACACTCTGCTTTACACTATTACTTTATGGTGTGGCTGCTGCCCAGACTGACGGGGCACTGGTGGAACTGTGGCGTAAGCCCACGGCAGGCTACCGCATGAAGACGTGGTGGTTCTTCGGCTATGAGCGCACGACGGACGAGGGCATCACTACGGATGTGGAGGCACTGCGCGATGCAGGCTTTGGCGGTGTGGTGTACTACGACCAGAACCACGCCAAAGACCCTGTGGCTCAGGGGGCCGAGGATGCTTTCTCACCCTCGTGGTGGCACCACCTGCGTTTTGCCGCCGAGGAGGCTAAAAGGGTTGGGGTGTCGTTCGAGTTGAACATCTCCAACGGCTATTGTGCCGGTGGCCGATGGATAGATGCCGAACACGCCATGCAGCGGGTGGCTACTGCCGAGTGCAGAGTGAGCGGAGGCAAACACGAAAGAATAGCGCTGCCCGCGATAGAAGGCAAAGACGGCTATGTGCGCAACATCGCCGTGCTGGTCTTCCCCGTCCGCGATGACGGCAGAATGCGCCACGTCACGGCCCGCTATGTGGCCAAAGGGAAGGGACGCAACGGAGCTATGCAGGGACCGATTCAGACTGCCGACTGCTTTAGCGGCTACGGTTTCACGCCGCTGCCCGATGTGGGCGTACTGCAGGCCAGCGACGACTCCCTTACGTGGCGCTATGTGGTGACACTCGCCCCGATGTACCGCAGTCAGGGCGGCTACTTCGTGCGCACCAATGCTTTCCCCGCCACCAGCGGTCGCTACTGGCGGGTGCGGTATGCCGAGGGCACAACAGGCGACCTGAAGGAATGGCACGTGGGCAGTGCCGCTAAATTAGACCGCTGGGAAGAGCGGGCAGCCCTGCAGAGCGACTTCGCCGAGGGTGATGACACACCTGCCTATTCCGCCGCTGAAGTAATTGCCACTAACGACATCATCTGCTTGACGGACAGCGTCAGCGGCGAAACGCTGCACTGCACATTGCCTGCCGGAGAGTGGACGATTCTCCGTATAGCCGCCGTGCCCACCGGGGCAAAGTCGAAGCACGGTCGCCCGAACCTCTTGGGCTATGAGTGCGACAAGCTGTCGAAAGAGGCCGCCCGGCTCCACTGGGACAGCTACATGCAGGTGCTCATCGACTCGCTCAATGGAGACGGACAGCGACTGGTACAAGGCGTTACGATGGACTCGCACGAAGGCGGCTCGCAGAACTGGACACCGCTGATGCTGCAGGAGTTCCACCAGCGGCGTGGCTACGACCTGCGTCCGTGGCTGCCTGTGCTGGCAGGCTATGTGGTGGAGTCGGCAGCGCGCACCGCCCAGGTGCTCTACGACTTCCGGCAGACCATCAGCGACTGCATCCGCGACAACTACTTCGCCACCTTCCAGCAACTGGCTACGCAGAACGGCCTGACATTCACCGCCCAGGCCATCGGCAATGCCCTCTGCATCACGGGCGACGCCGTCAGCGTGAAGCAGGCGGTAGACAAGCCGCAGGGTGAGTTCTGGACCTACCAGCGGCAGGGAGCCTATGACATCAAAGACTGCTCCAGTGCTGCCCACCTCTACGGCAAGCCCATCGCCTCAGCCGAGGCCATGACCGACTGCGAATACAAAAATACCCCTAACGACCTGCACCGCGTGGCCAATATCGCCTTCTCGATGGGTGCGCAGGAGTTTGTGGTCTGTGCCACGCCCCACATTCCCACCGCCACGACAGACGGGTCCTACGTGGCAGGGCGCGAATATGCCATCAACCGCTCCAACCCCCAGTGGCAGCAGATGAAGCCCGTGTGGCAGCAGGTAGCTCGGTCGATGGTGATGCTGCGTCAGGGACGGGCAGCCCCCGATGTGCTCGTGTTTTTAGGCGATGATGTGCCCATCAAGACCATTACCTCCCGCTTGCCCGACGGACTCGACGGTCTGGACTGGGATGTCTGCACCGCCGATGCACTGATGAACAGGCTGAAAGTGGTTGACAGGCGACTATGTACCCCCGACGGTATTCAATATAAAGCCCTGCTGATAGCCAAACAGACACACATCAGCCCACTGACCCAGCAGCTAATAGACTCACTGAAAACTGCCGGCGTTCCCATACTTCATTCAGGCGAAGGCCTTGTCCGTCCGCTCGTCGTGGAGGGAGGAAAAGGCCAGGTAGTGCATACCCACCGGCAGACGGACAGCGAGGACATATTCTATTTGGCCAGTATCGAAGACCGTCCGCTCACCGTGACCTTCCGTCTGCAGGGGAACCCGAAACGTGCCACACTCTGGAACAACCGCACAGGCCGACGCCACCGTCTGAGAGCGAGCCGCGACGGCACCTTCACTCTGAAGTTGCAGCCCATGACATCAGTGTTTGTGACAGCAGGAAGGTAAATTTCATATTTTCTTTTTTTTGTGCAAGAGTGCGGAATGTCGGGAAAAAGTTGTACCTTTGTGCCCGAACAAATCTACTAAGAACAATGAGAAGACTACTGACAATGAGTGTGTGCCTTTGGCTCTGTGTAATGATGGGCTGGGCACAGAAAGTGGAGTACTGTGACGGCGTGATTGCCATTGAGGGCAGCCAAGTGCCGTGGCTGCTGCAGACTGACGGGACGCAGTATGAGTGGGTGACTGACAAGTACCAATGGGGAAAAGCCTATTACGACGCTGACGGCGACATTGTGGTGAAAACCGACCGCCGACAGGATGGTGACGACCTCGTGGAGACCTATACGTTCACCAATGTGTCGAAGCAAAAAGTTTCGTTGAAGAGCATCGGCATCTACACGCCCTTCAACGACAACTACCCCGATGCCAAGGTGTGCATGGAAGCCCGCCAGAACGTTCACATCTGGCCGGGTGGACGGGCGGCCTATGTCAACATCATGCAGATGAGTGGACAGGGCCCGCACTTGGGGCTAATGGTCACCGAGGGCGAGATTGCCGACTACGACGTGTGGGAACGCGGCGGCAAGAAAGGCATGTCGAACTTCCGTGGCGTCTTTGCGCTCTGTCCGCCGGACATGATGCTGAAGCCCGAACAGAGCTACCGCCTGTCGTGGCGGCTCTTCGCACACAACGGCAAGGACTTCGATGAGCAGTTGCTGCGCCGTGGCGGCACGATAGTCCGCAGCGAGAAGTATGTCTATGCCGTGGGCGAGACGGCCCGTGTGGACTTCGTGACGAACAAGGGCAAGAAAACCATCAGCAAGAGAATCACCGGCACGGGCGAACAGCGAGTAGCGTATAAAGGCACGCACGCCCTGTTGCTCGGCATCAGCGGCGAGCGCGAACTACTGGAGAAACGCCTGCAGTTCATCCTCGACCACCAGCAATACAATAACCCTGCCGACCCGCGCGACGGAGCCTTCATGGTCTATGACTGCGAAGGCGACAGTATCCTGACCAACGACCACGGGCGCAGCGACCTCAGCGAGGGCCGCGAGCGTATAGGAATGGGCATACTGCTGGCTGAATATTGCCGTCAACACCCTGATAGCAAGATGCAGGAGGCGCTAGTGCGCTACGCCAAGTTCCTGCGCGAGAAGCTCCAACAGCCAGACTACCGCACAAAGTCGAACGTCAATGGTGGAAAAAACCGTGGCTACAACTACGCCTGGATGGCCGACTTCTATTTCCGCATGGCCCTGCTGACTGGCAATCAGCAGTATGCCCTCGACGGCATCGGCACGCTCCGCTCGCTCTACCGCCAGTTCGGCTATGGCTTCTACTGCATAGACTACCCTGTCACCACGGGTCTGAAGGCTTTGGAACTGGCCGGCATGGACTTCGAGCGCCAGCAGTTGCTGCAAGACTTCTGCACCACAGCCGACGTGCTGGTGAAGAACGGTCTGGACTTCCCCAAGTTTGAGGTTAACTACGAGCAGTCTATCATCGCCCCCGCAGTACAGTTCCTCTGCGAGGTCTACCAGGCCACGGGCAACAAGCGCTACCAGACTGCCGCCCAGAAGATGCTGCCCGCACTCGAGGCCCTGCAGTGGCACCAGCCATCGTACCGCATGAACGAGATAGCCATCCGCCACTGGGACGGCTACTGGTTCGGCAAGCGCCAGACCTATGGCGACGTCTATCCCCACTACTGGAGTGCCATCACCGCCGCTGCCTACCATCGCTATGCGCAGTGCATAGCCGACAGCGACCCTGAGGCAGCCGCTGACTATCAGCGAAGGGCAGAACAGTGTGTGCGCAACAATCTCTGCCTCTTCTTCGAGGACGGTCGCGCCACCTGCGCCTTCGTCATGCCACGCCGCGTCAACGGCGAGGCAGCACACTATGCCGATGCCTACGCCAACGACCAGGACTGGGCACTGATGTACTACCTTATGGTTCTTCAATAATCTGACAAAAAAATCCATTGGAAGAAGATGCCAGAGGGGCATTCCCACCTGACGCGTGCCTACGGAATGACACAGATAAGTTGTCCAAGTTGTTTAGGTTGTCGTTAACATCCCCTCTGGGGCATTCCCACATTACGCGCGCGTCCGAAATGACGCAGATAAGTTGTCCAAGTTGTTTAGGTTGTCGTTAACATCCCCTTTGGGGCATTTGGCTGCGCATGGTAATCTTCCAAGGGGTGTCAGCTGTTGAACTAAACCTTCTCGCCCGCCCGCTTACACATCCACTCGCTCGTGCGTAAGAGAAGGGACAGATAAGTTTGGCATTGGGGGCATTCGTAGAGTGGCACTTTACGACCGTAAAGTGGCACTTAATTTCAAAAAAGTGCTACTTTAGCTCCGTAGAGTGCCACTCTACGGATGAGGCCCAATGTTTCACGGTCGAAAAGTGTAAAACAATTCAGAGAATTGTTGGCCTTTGGGACAGGAAAAAAAGGAAAAACGGACGCATTTTCGGTGGGATAAATAGATATTCGTTATACACATCTGTAGGAAAAAGATGCCGTAGGCATCTGATAAGGTGAGTGTTGGCTACGTGAGTGTGCGCTGGTCGAAGTACTGCTGGAGCTGTTCCTTGTAGTTGTCGGAGATGGGTATGAACTCGTCGCCGAAGACTATGCGAAAGCGGTCGATGGTCTGCACCTTTGGCATGTGCACTATGTAGCTGCGGTGTACACGCAGGAACTCAGGCCGTGGTAGGTGCTCCTCAAGGCGCTTCATGCTCATGAGCGACATGACGCGCTCTCCGCCCTGAAGGTAGAATCGGACGTAGTCCTTGAGACCTTCTATGTAGAGCACGTCGTCGAGTGCTATGCGCACGAGCTTGTAGTCGCTCTTGACGTACATGAGGCGGTCGCTGCTGAATGTCTGCTGC
Organism: Prevotella sp.; assembly: GCA_017449025.1. Classification (GTDB taxonomy): domain Bacteria; phylum Bacteroidota; class Bacteroidia; order Bacteroidales; family Bacteroidaceae; genus Prevotella. The sequence goes on from JAFSKJ010000107.1 coordinate 6,052, forward strand.
TTGGCTGCAGTGGCATACCAGTCGAGTACTTTGTCGGTGGCGCGTATGAAGTCTTCATAGCTGATGGGCTTGAGCAGATAGTCTATGGCGTTGACTTTATATCCTTCCACGGCGTACTGCTGGAATGCGGTGGTGAAGATGACCTTTGTGGTTTGCGGCAGTATCTTGGCGAACTCGATGCCGCTGAGTTCCGGCATCTGTATGTCGAGGAACAAGAGCTGCACTGGCGACTCCCTCAGGTCGCGCATGGCTGTGATGGCGCTGTTGTATGTGCCTTTGAGCTCTAAGTAGGGTGTTTTCCTGACGTAGCTCTCGAGAAGTCCGGCAGCGAGAGGCTCGTCGTCGATGATTGCACATGTGATGGTCATTGTAGTAGTTGTTTTAGTTGGTTGTTACTTCAAGTGTATGGTGATTGTTGAGTGGTAGGCTGAGCCGTCGGCGCTGACGCCCCTCTCCCACTCGTAGTGGTTGGGATAGCTCAGGTCGAGATGGCGCTGTACCTGTTTTACCCCTAATCCGTGGCCGCTGTGGTCAGTAGCGCTTTTGGGGTAGTTGGAATTCTCAACGTCGAAGACTATGGTTTTATCGTCTGAGACTATGCTGACGTGGATGAAGCTCTTCTCTGTTGGGCTGACACCGTGCTTGAAGGCATTCTCCACAAGCGAGATAATGAGCGTGGGTGCCACGTGCAGCTGCGGGTTTGCAATATGGAAGTATGCTTCAACGTCGACGTTCTGCGGCAGGCGTATCTTCATCAGTGCAACATAGTTTTCGATGAACTGCACTTCGCTGCTCAACGGCACTTCTCGCTCCTGCAAGTCGTAGAGCAGGTATCGCAACAGCTTTGAGAGCTGTTGTATGGCTCCCTGTGCTCGCTCGGTGTTGATGGCTGTGAGGGCATAGATGTTGTTGAGTGTGTTGAGCAGGAAGTGTGGGTTTATCTGCGAGCGTAGGCTGTTCAGCTCGGCCTCTGTGCGTGCCTTTTCTGCCTCCAGGCGTGCATTGTCGGCTTTGCGCCATCGCATAGCCAGCTGTATTGTTGTTGCTATGGCCACGGATATGATGAGGTTTACTATGTTTCTGGCTATTAAGAGCGTGTCGGTCAGCAGTGAGTGGCGCAGATTGGCGTGATAGCCGTCGTCGAAGAGCTGGTGTGTGTATTCCATCCAGTTGTGGATGAAGAATCCGAAAGCGACCACCATGAATATGTTTGCCGCAAAGTAGTATCTCTTCTCGCCGCTGACGTAGTATTTAGGTGTAAGCCACAGGTAGTTGGCATAGAACACAATAAGCACTATGGTAGGAGCAATGCTGAGCATGAGGAAATGCGGCAGCGACACCCCCTCGCCATGGTTGATGTATGTCAGGGGCGAGAGGTACAGCACTATCCATACGGATATGTGTATCAGCGCTATTGTCTTGCGGTTCATTGGCGGCTGGTGGCGGAAGACTTATTCGTGGCGTATGGCCTCGATGGGGTCCATGTTGGCAGCCTTTTGGGCTGGTATGTAGCCGAAGAGCATGCCAATGAGCACGCACACGAGGAACGACACGTAGACAGACCATGCCGGAACGGAAGATGGCATTCCCATCATGGGCACTATAAAGGTGCTGACGGCACCGCCCACGAGCACTCCCAAGAGTCCGCCGGTAAGGCTGATGAGCACCGACTCTATGAGGAACTGCAGTGATATGACCGGTCCTGTGGCTCCGACGGCCATTCTCAGTCCAATCTCCTTGGTGCGCTCGGTTACAGACACGAGCATGATGTTCATAATGCCGATGCCTGCCACGAGCAGCGAGAAGGCTGCTGCCACGACAAGTATGAGCGTCACCGTGTCCATAGTCGACGACATGGTCTCCATCATCTCTGCCTGCGAGCGGATGGTGAAGTCGTCGGCGGCATCGTCCTTCAGCTTGTGGTTGGAGCGCAGAATCTGGGTGAGTTCCTCAATGGCGGCGTCGCTCAGCTCCTCGGTGACGGCCGAGCAGACAATGCTTGAGAACCACGTCTGGGCTGCCAATCGCTTCATTACTGTTGTGTAGGGGGCAATGATGACGTTGTCCTGGTCCATGCCCCAGTTGTTGTAGCCTTTCGACTTCAGTACTCCGACGATGCGTATGGGTATTGACTTGAAGCGTATGGTCTTGCCTATGGGGTCGGTGTTGCCGAAGAGTTCCTTTACGATGGTGGCTCCGACCACACACACCTTGGCAGCCTTCTTGATGTCCTCCTCGGTGAAACATTCGCCCTCCTCGACTTCCCACAACTTTATCTCCAGGTACTCAGTTGACTCGCCATACATTGACGAGTTGGTGTTGTTGTTGCCGTAGATCACCTGTCCTGAAACTGTCACCTCTGGCGACACCTTGGTGACGAAGCGTTTCTCGCGCATTATGCGCTCGTAGTCGGCCATCTTAAGGGTCTGCATGGCCGACGGGTCCTGTCTCACTCCGCCGCGCATGTCGGCGCCCGGGCGTATGGTGAGCAGGTTGGTGCCCATGGTCGACAGCTCCTTGCGTATGCTCTCCTTGGAGCCTTGGCCTATTGACATCATAATGATAACGGCGGCCACACCTATGATGATGCCTAACATTGACAGGAAGCTGCGCATCTTGTTGTTGGCCACAGCTCTCAGGCTTACTTTGAAAAGGTTTAATATGTTCATAGAAAAAGCTTCTTAATCGTCCTGCGGAGCCGGCAGCTTTGCCAGGGCTTCGGCAGCCGACTTGATGTTGGTGTTGATGGTGTCTTCACGTATCTTGCCGTCGCGCAGGTTGATGTTGCGCGACGAGTACTCGGCAATCTCTGGGTTGTGGGTCACAAAGATTATGGTGTGTCCCTGACGGTGCAGCTCCTGGAAGAGCACCAGCATCTCGAACGACGTGCGTGTGTCGAGGTTACCCGTGGCCTCGTCGGCAAGGAGCACGGCAGGATTGTTTACCAGTGCCCTGGCTATGGCCACGCGCTGCATCTGTCCGCCCGACATCTGGTTTGACTTGTGCTCCAGGCGGTCGCCAAGGCCTACTGCCTGCAGGGCCTTGACGGCAGCCTCATGCCGCTGGTGTGCACTGTACTTGGAGTTGTACATCAGCGGCAGCTCGACATTCTCCACGGCAGTGGTCTTGGGCAGCAGGTTGTAGTTCTGGAACACGAATCCTATCTTCTGGTTCCTAAGGTGTGCACGCTGCGATTTCGACATGGTGCGCACGCTGATGCCGTCGAGGAAGTATTCGCCGCTGGTGGGGGTGTCGAGGCATCCCAACTGGTTGAGCAACGTTGACTTGCCGGAGCCAGAGGTGCCCATGATGGTGACAAACTCGCCCTCGTATATCTTGAACGACACGCCACGCAGGGCTTTCACCGTCTCGCTTCCCACCTGGAAGTAGCGCTTGACGTTTTGCAGTTCGATAACGGGCCTACCCACGCCCTCCCCAGGGGTGGGTTGTTTAGTTACCTGTTGCTTATTATCTGTTTCCATAATATATATATAGTTTCTCCACCTCATCATATCAAGCACCCCTCTCTTAGTGAGGGCTTGGGTGGGCTTTCTACTTCTTCTGTTGCTGGTTCTGCTGCTTGTTGTTGCCCCTTGGACGCGGCATGAAGGGGTTCTGGGCCTGCTGGTCATCGGCCTTGTCGTCGCCGCCTGTTATGGTGAAGTCGATAAGCACCTCTGTGCCCTCGCTGATGCCGCTGACAATCTCCGTGAGCATGCCGTTGGTGGTTCCCGTCTCCACCTTGTGGGCGGTGAAGGTGCTACCCTCACGTGTCCACACCTTAGTGGGGGAGTCAACGTCGCTGATGGTCTCACCTTTCTTCAGCAGTGCCTCGTTGGGCATGAATCGCAAGGCTTTGGCGGGACAAACGAGCACGTCGTTTTTCTCGAGGGTGAATATTGTGACGTTGGCCGTGAGGCCGGGCTTCAGCTTCAGGTTGTTGTTGGGGGCGGAAATCACCACCTCGTAGGTCACCACGTTGCTCTCTGTGGTTGCCTGCTGGCGCACCTGTGTTACGGTTCCGTTGAACTGGTCGTCGGGGAAGGCGTCGACAGTAAAGCTTACCCTCTGTCCCTCCTTCACTCCGCCGATGTCGGCCTCGTCGATGTCGGCAATCACGCGCATGTCAGTAAGGTCCTTGGCAATGACGAAAAGCTCAGGGGTGTTGAATGATGCGGCTACCGTCTGGCCTTCCTCTACCGACTTCGAGAGCACCACACCGTCGATGGGCGAGGTGATGGTGGCATAGCCCAGGTTTGTCTGGGCCTTGCGCACACTCTCCCGCGAGGTGTTCACCTGCTCACGTGCCTTCCTGTACGACAACTGTGCGTTCTCATATTCGTCGGCAGACACCAGCCCCTTGTCGAACAGGGTCTTGTATCTGTTGTAGTTGGCCTGCTCATAGTTTGCGGTGCTCTCGGCGCTGCTGAGGTTGGCCTTTGCCGTATTCAGCTCGCTGATGAGGTTGGTCTTGTCTAATTCGGCAATCACCTGTCCCTTCTTGACCACGGAGTTGTAGTCTACGTAGAGCTTAGATACGATGCCCGACACCTGCGTACCCACCGTTACCGACGTTACCGGCTCTATAGTTCCCGTGGCAGTGATGGAAGTGTGGATGTTTCCTTTCTCCACCCTTGCCGTCTCAAACTCAGTCTTCTCTGCCTTTTCTCCGCACGACCACATGAGGCTGGCGGTGGCAACAAGGGCGACGATGCCCACTGAAGTGAAAAGTTTCTTGTTAGTCTTCATTTTTTTATATTCTTTTTTTATTATTAGGCTAATGGGGCTAATGGGGCTTATAGGACTTATAAGTCCCATGGGGCTGGGACTTACATTCCTCCCCCTCCATAGAATCGGAGCAGCTGCATGTTGAGTATGGTCATGTACTTGGATTGCAGCAGGTTCTGCTGAGCTGTCAGCAGCTTGTCCTTGCCCGTCATCAGCTCCACAATGTTCTTCAGTCCCAGTGAGAATTGCTCCTGCAGCAGGTTGAAGCTCTGCTGCTCGCTGTCCACGGTCTGCTGTGCTGTGCGGAATTTCTGCTGGTTGGTCACGGCATCCTGCCAGTAGCCCTCTATGGTCTGGTACAGCTGTTTCTGCTTGTCTTGCAGGTCGAGCTGTGCCTGCTCCTGCTGCAGACGTGCCTTTGCAACGTTGATCTTAGTCTGTCTCTGGTCGAAGAGAGGTATGCTCAGCGAGGCTCCCACCGACCCGTCGAAGTTGTATTTCAGCTGGTTGCCAAAGCTGTTGTTCGACAGCGAGTTGGTGCTTGTGCCCAGTCCTCCAGTCATGCTTATGGTGGGCATCCTTCCTGCCTTGGCAATGCTCAGGTTTATGTCGCTGTTCTTTATGGCGAGCTGCGCGTTGGCTATCTCCGGGCGCGTGGCAAGTGCACTTTCGTACACCTGCCTGAGAGAAGGAATCTCGCCGAGCGCCTGCTCGTTGGTGGTTTCTGGCACAACAATGTCGAACGACTCCTCGTTGGTAAGCTCCAGCAGCTGCTTCAGCTGCAGGCGGTAGGTGGCTAACTGGCTCTGCGCCTCAACGAGTGAGTATTCGTCGGATGAGCGCTGTGCCGAGAGTTGTGCAAGGTCGGCCTTCGACATCTTGCCCACCTCCACCATTTCCTTTCCGCGCTCTTCGTTCTTGCGCGCGGTCTCGAGCGAGGCCTCGTTAACCTTGATGGCCTCCGTCAGGTAGAGCAGCTGCACGTAAAGCTGGGCAATCTTTTCCTGTATGCTGTTGGCTGTCTCCTGTATGGACAGCTCGGCCTGTTCCTCGGTCAGCGCTTTCTGCCTCACATTGTTTATGTTCTTCTTGCCGTTCCACACTGTCCACGACGCGTTCACCCCGTAGGAGCCGTTGTAGTAGGTTTTGTCTACCTTGCTGTTCACCTGCCCGTTGGTAACGGTGGTCACTCCGTTGTCCTGCCAGGGGCGGTAGCCTAAGCTGTGGTTTGTCGACGCGCTGAGCGACGGCAGCAGCTGTGCTTTCGAACTCTTCACGTCCTCTTCTGCCGAGCGTTTCTCTATGCGTGACTTCTTCAGTGTAATGTTGTTTTCCAAGGCATAGTTCAGACACTGCTCCAGCGTCCACTGCTTCTGTGCAGTGGCTATAGTCGGTGCCAGCATCATTGCCATAGCCGCGATAATGATTTTCTTTCGCATGTTCTCTGTTCTTGTTTTGTTGCTTGTCTGCGTTTCTTTCTTTGACGCAGCAAAATAACAAAGGTTTATTCTTTTTGTCAAACATTATAGATGTTTTTTGCGTGTTTGTAGATACAAACAGCAAAATTGCAGACAATGGCAAGGGTTTTTAACATCTGTTTCGAATGCAGTTGCCGAGACATGTATGTACCAACCAAAAAGCCCGACCTCACGGCCAGGCTTTCCGCTAAAAACTTATATAATAATACACGTACGGTTATCGTCTGCGTATGACAACACGCCATGATAGCTACGTTGCGTAGGTCTGCATGCCGGTTATTTCCCACTATGTAGGGTTTGTCCGCCGCCCTGTCCTCGAGGGTCGTCGGTGCTTTTTTCATTAAGGCAGGTCTTCTGACTTCGTTCCGTCCTCTGGCTCCTTCCCACCGATTCCCTGCGCCGCAGGCTTTGCTGTTGCTGTAATGCAAAGCCATGCTTTAGTCAGGTATCGGCAGTGGACATGCCTGCCAGAGATGCTTAAAGGAACTCACAGCTGCGGGACAGTCGGGGATTTTCACCCACATTCCCTATTAATCGCGGCCAAGCGAACCTTAAATCGCTGGCAAAGTTACTAATAATTTTTGTAAAACAAGCAACATGTCACATTTTTAACAAGATTTACGATGGAATGTCAGTTTTTCTTTGTACCTTTGCCACCACTTTTCACAGATACCAAGTCAATTATTTCATTATAACACAAAACAAAGTAAAACATGGAAAAGAGTTCATTGCAGATAGCACGTGCCGCCTACCAGCCCAAGCTGCCCAAGGCGCTGCAGGGTGCTGTGAAGGCAAAGGAAGGTCAGGCCACACAGAGTGTGGGCGACCAGGAAGAAATCAAGAAGTTGTTCCCCAACACCTACGGTATGCCTATCGTGGAGTTTGAGCCTGCCACTGAGGCCAACACCAAGAAGATGAACGTGGGTATCATACTCTCGGGAGGCCAGGCTCCTGGCGGGCACAACGTCATCACCGGCCTGTTCGACCAGATCAAGAAGCTCAACCCCGAGAACCGCCTCTTCGGCTTCATCCTTGGCCCTGGCGGACTGGTTGACCATAACTATATGGAGCTGACAAGTGAAATCATTGACGAATACCGCAACACCGGCGGTTTCGACATGATTGGCTCCGGACGCACCAAGCTTGAGAAGACAGACCAGTTTGAGAAGGGCCTGGAGATTATCCGCCAGCTCGACATCAAGGCCATCGTCATAATCGGTGGCGACGACTCGAACACCAACGCCTGTGTGCTGGCTGAGTACTATGCTGCCAAGCAGTACGGCGTGCAGGTCATCGGATGTCCGAAGACCATCGACGGCGACCTTAAGAACTCGCAGATTGAGACATCGTTCGGTTTCGACACCGCTTGCAAGACTTACTCGGAGCTTATCGGAAACATTGAGCGCGACTGCAACTCGGCCCGCAAGTACTGGCACTTCATCAAGGTGATGGGCCGCTCGGCCAGCCACATCGCACTGGAGTGCGCCCTGCAGACGCAGCCTAACATCTGCCTCATATCTGAGGAGATAGAGGCCAAGGCCATGAGTCTCGACGACATTGTGAACTACATTGCCGATGCTGTCTGCCAGCGTGCTGCCGACGGCAACAACTTCGGCACCGTTATCATTCCCGAGGGCGTCATTGAGTTCATCCCGGCCATCAAGAAGCTCATCGCCCAGCTCAACGATGTGCTGGCACTGCCCGAGGCCAAGGACATCAGCCGCGACGAGCAGGTGGACTTCGCCAAGAGCCACCTCACCGAGGAGAACCTCAAGGTATTCAACTCGCTGCCCGTAGGCGTAGCCCGCCAGCTGGCTCTCGACCGCGATCCTCACGGCAATGTCCAGGTGTCGCTCATCGAGACCGAGAAGCTGCTGTCTACAATGGTGGCCCAGAAGCTGGAGCGCATGAAGAAGGAAGGCAAGTATGTAGGCAAGTTCGGCACTCAGCACCACTTCTTCGGCTACGAGGGCCGCTGCGCCGCCCCCTCCAACTTCGATGCCGACTACTGCTATGCCCTTGGCACCAGTGCTGCCCAGCTCATTGCCAACGGCAAGACGGGTTACATGGCTATCGTGAAGAACACCACGGCTCCTGCCGACCAGTGGATAGCAGGCGGCGTGCCCATCACCATGATGATGAACATGGAGAAGCGAGCCGGCGAGATGAAGCCCGTAATCCGCAAGGCCCTCGTAGAGCTCGACGGCGCGCCCTTCAAGGAGTTTGCTGCTCACCGTGACGAGTGGGCCCGCAAGACGGCATACGTCTATCCCGGCCCCATACAGTACTGGGGACCCACCGAGGTGTGCGACAAGCCAACAATGACACTGGCTCTTGAAAAGGGCAAGCTGTAAGTCGTGAACGAGTAACCAGGAAAGAACTGCTCTATATATGAAGAAGAGACGTGTAGTCAGCCGCAAAGGCATTGGCACCACGCGCACATATCACGGCCCAGGACGCAACAAGCGTCCTGGTGTCGTGGTAAGGCTGTTGCAGAAAGTGCCAGCGTGGCTGTGGTGGCTCGGAGGAGCCGCCATCGTGGCTGGCTACATCTGGTTCTTCTACTATTTCTTCGTCGGCCCCTTCGGCTTCCGCTGGCGCGCGCTCTACGGCGATGTCAGCTATCCCGAGGGATATGAGATTCACGGCATAGACATCTCTCACCACCAGGGGCGCATAGACTGGGGCGAGCTGAAGGACAACGGCACCATAAACAAGTGCCCCATACGATTCGTGATGATAAAGGCCACTGAAGGCGCCACGCAGACCGACGAGAACTTCCACGACAACTTCTACCAGGCGCGCGAGTACGGCTTCACCCGCGGTGCCTACCATTTCTATAGCGTACACACGCCCGCGCGTGAGCAAGCGGCACACTTCCTGAAACAGGTGAAGTTGGAGAACGGCGACCTGCCACCGGTGCTCGACGTGGAGCACAAGCCCAAGGAGCAGACCGACGACGAGTTCAAGGCTTCGGTGCTCGAGTGGCTTTCCATTGTGGAAAAACACTATAAGGTGAAGCCTATCATCTATACCTACTACAAGTTCAAGACACGCTATCTCAACGACTCCATCTTCGACCAGTACCCCTACTGGATTGCCCACTACTATGTGGACTCCGTAGAGTACACCGGACCGTGGAAATTCTGGCAGCACACCGACGTAGGCCGCCTGCCAGGCATCAAGGGGTATGTGGACTTCAACATCTACAACGGCTCTTTCTACGACCTGCGGCAGATGACCATCGGCAGTAGGGAAACCATCGGCGAGAAAGCTTACAACGACTGACTAAAGCCTGCGGCGAGGATGCAGGCATAACTCTATACTCTATGGAAAAAGACACCATACTTATTCTCAGCGGCGGCATGGACTCCGTCACCATGCTCTATGAATACCAGGAGCGCATAGCGCTGGCACTGTCGTTCGACTATGGCTCCAACCACAACCACCGGGAGCTGCCCTTTGCGCGCCTACACTGCCAGCGCTTGGGCATAGACCACGTCACCATACCGCTCGCCTTCATGCAGCAGCACTTCCAGAGCAGCCTTCTCAGCGGCGACGCCAGCATACCCGATGGAGAATATGCCGAGGGGAACATGCTCTCCACGGTTGTGCCCTTCCGCAACGGCATAATGCTCTCCATAGCTGTGGGAATGGCTGAAAGCCGAGGGTTGAAGCATGTCATGATGGCCAACCACGGCGGCGACCACAGCCTGTACCCCGACTGCCGTCCGGAGTTTGTCAGTGCGTTCAGTGCAGCGGCTCAGGCAGGCACCTACGAGGCCGTCACCCTTGAGGCTCCATACACCAATCTCACCAAGGCCGACATAGCACGCCACGGGCGCCACCTCGGAGTGGACTACTCTCTGACATGGAGCTGCTATCGTGGCGGCGAGCGCCACTGCGGACGCTGTGCCACCTGCATAGAGCGTCACGAAGCACTTGTAGCAGCAGGCATAAGCGACCCTACTCTTTACGAATAGGCGATTAAGGCTCTGCAAACCAATCAGAAGAATACGGCTGCCGACAGCATCCACGCCTTGGTGGTGGGCTTGTCTTTCTCCGTGAGGTTCTTAAGCTCGCCGGTCTTGCCTAATCCAATATTGTAAACAAAGGCAAGTTCCAACAAGTCGGCAACCATGAGGCCGGCACCAAGGTTGAAGCTGAACAGCGACTTCTTCAGCTGGAACGTGTTCTTATAGCTGCTGCTGTGGGTCCACTCAAACTCGTCGTCACCGATGTTGAAGCCGAACTGCGGACCGGCGGTGAAGAACAGTCCCGTACCCTCAACCATCTTAAGTAGCAAGCGCAAGTTTACAGGAAACTCTATGGTCTTCTGCGTGAACGTCTCGTCCATCACCTCGAACTTCCTCTGATTGTAGAGCGCTGAAATGTCAACGCCGAGAATCATGGGCAGGTCGAGCTTCACTGTGGGGCCGATGAACCACCCGTAGCGGCTGTCGGTCTTTATGTCCTTCATGTCTACACTGAGCTTTGTGTTGTTAAGGCCACCCCTCACGCCGAGGTGTATCTGGGCCTTGACAGGAGCTGCGACCATCATGGCCATAATCACCATTGCATAGAACAATTTCTTCATACCAGTCATTATCGTTTAGTTACTCTTCGGCTGCAAATTTAGGAATAATAATCGGAACATCCAAACAAATGAGACACAAAAATGATATGATTATCCGCAATCATACCACTGGACATAGATGCCTCAAACGTAGAGTGGCACTCTACGGAGCTAAAGTGGCACTTTTCTGAAATTAAGTGGCACTTTACGGCCGTAAAGTGCCACTCTACGGATGAGGCATCTCGTACGCGCGCGTCAGGTGGGAATGCCCCAGAGGGGCATGATAGGGGTAGCCAGCCATACAGCCATGCCGTAGGTATGGCGAAATGGCTGGTATGAACCCGTAGTCGGTATAGGGGTTGATGTATCTGCCTTCTCTCTCTTCCATGATGATTGCCACACAATTTGCGGATAATGATACGAAAAAACTCCGAGCTGCCAAAGAAAAAGCCGAAAAAGTTTGGATAGACGGTGTTCTATTCGTACCTTTGCACCACCAAAAGAAACACTATGCAAGAGAAGAAGACAACGACAGCTTACCGTGAAGGACTGAAGAACCAGATTCTTGCCACAGCGATGGAGGCTTTTGCCGCCCAAGGCATTCGGGCGGTTAAGATGGACGATATTGCCCGAACGCTAACCATATCGAAGCGGACGCTGTATGAGATATACTCCAACAAGGAGGTGCTGCTCTTCGAGACGGTAAGGAAGAAGAGAAGCGATGGTGAGCAATGGATAAAGGAGCGGCTCGCCGCCAGTGCAAACGTCATTGACATTATTCTGCAGATCTACATGCAGAAGGCCGAGGAGTTCCGCTCCACCAACCAGCTGTTCTATACCGACTTGGAGAAGTACCCGCAGATATTGCGCTTCCTGCGGCAGGACTCACAGACGCAGAAGCTGCGGCTGAAGCAGTTCTTGGAGAGGGGAATAGACGAGGGCTACTTCCGCCGCGACGTCAACACCGACTTGGTGATGCTCTCCTTCGAGGCACTGGGCGAGAACATACAGCGGCACTCCCTGTATAAGCTATACACCTTCGACGAGCTGTTCTTCAATGTGTTCATGGTAATGCTACGCGGCATCAGCACCCAGCAGGGCATTGAAGAAATAGACAACAGCATGAAGAATATCATGAAATGAACCAAGTAGCACGCACGTTTTCCCTGGTGGGGCTGGTTGTTGCCATAATGCTGGCCATGCATCTGCTGCCCACCATACACATTGGAGGCCAGGAGCTGCGCCATGTAAGCGTGCTCAGCGACATTATGCCCGACCCCTACCATGAGCGCTTTGCCATGGATGTAACACCTAAGCCGGCGCCACCGAAGCCCATCAGGCGCAAGAGGGCGAAGGACGCTCCCGCCGACACGCTTGACGGCAACCCTGCCGGCATGCCGGCCACGGCAGATGGCAACACGGAGCCGACGGCGGCTGCAAAGGAGACAGACAAGGGCATAGTGACCATCGACGACTACTCGGAGGGCGAGGCCGGCGGCATGGATGCCTTCTACCATAAGCTGAGCACCATAGGCAGTCTTGGACGACCGTTGCGCATAGCCTACTACGGCGACTCGTTCATCGAGGGCGACATACTTACCGCCGACCTCCGCGAGATGCTGCAGCAGCGCTTTGGCGGCTGTGGAGTGGGATGGGTGGACTGCGGCAACGAGATAAACGGCTTCCGGCGCACGGTGAGGCAGAAGTTCAAGGGCATGACCGAGTATGAGGTGGTGAAGAAGCCCTTCAGCCATGCCTGCGAGGGCATTAACCAGCGCTACTTTGTGCCGGAGGACGGTGCCGTGGTGTGGACAGGCGGCTCGTCGTTCCGCAAGCACTCACGACAGTGGCAGCGCACCACTCTGTTCCTGCGCAGTGAGGGCGGCCTTTCTGTCACCACCTATCTCAACGACGACTCCGCACACACCGACCACATCGACGGCAGTACCGCCGTGAAGGCACTGGTACGCGAGGGCGAGGCACACAATGTGTGCTACACCTTCGGCAGCGTCACCCCGCAGACATACATCTACGGCATGGCACTTGAGGGCGACGGCGGCATAGTGCTCGACAACTTCTCCATGCGCGGCTCGTCGGGGTGCACATTGGCCCGCATCCCCATGCAGACCCTGCGCCACTTCGCCAGCATCAGACCATACGACCTTATCATTCTCCACTACGGCCTGAATGTGGTGAGCGACCGCAGCCATGCCGCCAACTACAAGGCCTACACACGGCAGATGCGCTCAGCCATCAACCACTTCCGCGAGGCATTCCCCGACGCGTCGGTGCTCGTGGTGGGAGTGCCCGACCGCGACCAGCGCACCCCAGCGGGCATACGCACGGTGAGCGGCATAGAGTCGCTGTCGGCCTACCAGCAGATCATGGCCAGCGACTGCCATGTGGCCTACTACAACTTCTTCAAGGCCATGGGCGGCAGGGAGAGCATGAGCCGCCTGGTAGACCGCAACATGGCCAACAAGGACTATACCCACCTGAGCTATGGCGGCGGCAAGCATGTGGCTGCCATCCTCTTCAAGAGCCTGATGGCAGGCTACGACGACTATAAGACCACAGTGCACAATGATTGACCGATTGTTACAGCAGCTGACATACAATGCCGACGAGCCGATGCTCTTCTCGTCGGGACTGTTCATGTTCCTGTTCCTGGGCTTTACATTCGTCTACATGCTGCTGCAGCGGGCGCAGACGGCACGCATAGCGTTCGTCACCCTTTTCTCCTACTATTTCTACTATAAGAGCAGCGGCCTCTACTTCTTCCTGTTAGCAGTGGTTACCGTGAGCGACTTCCTCATAGCACGCGGCATTGAGAGCTGCATGGTGCGCACGCGCCGCTTGGCAGCACGCTCGCTGCTCGTGCTCAGCTTAGCGATAGACCTCGGCCTGTTAGGCTACTTCAAGTACACCAACTTCTTTGGCATGCTATGGGCAGACGTGGTGGGCGCCAACTTCCAGCCTTACGACATATTCCTGCCTGTAGGCATCTCGTTCTTCACCTTCCAGTCGCTGAGCTATACCATCGACGTCTATCGCCGCCAGATGAAACCGCTTGACAGTCTGCTCGACTATGCCTTCTATGTGTCGTTCTTCCCGCAGCTTGTGGCCGGACCCATAGTCAGGGCACGCGACTTTGTGCCGCAGATACGGCGGGCGGTGGTGATTACCGACGAGATGCTGGCGCGTGGTGCATACCTTATCAGCATCGGACTGTTCAAGAAGGCCGTCATCAGCGACTACATATCGCTTAACTTCGTCGACCGTGTGTTCGACAATCCCATGCTTTACAGCGGTGCCGAGAACCTGATGGGCATCTATGGCTACACGCTCCAGATATACTGCGACTTCTCCGGCTACTCCGACATGGCCATCGGCCTGGCCCTGCTGCTGGGCTTCCACTTCCCCGTGAACTTCCGCTCACCCTACTCCAGCGTGAGCATCACCGACTTCTGGCGCCGCTGGCATATATCCCTGTCAACGTGGATACGCGACTACATCTACATCTCCTTAGGCGGCAACCGCCGAGGCAAGCTTCGGCAGTACTTCAACCTGATTGTGACCATGCTGCTCGGCGGACTGTGGCACGGTGCCTCGCTCAGCTTTGTGGCCTGGGGAGGCATGCACGGCCTGGCTCTTGCCGCCCACAAGCTGCTGCGCACGCTGCTGGGCCGCGACCGCCACTACGAGAGCCGTGGCTGGCGGAGGTTCGTCGGCACAGTGCTCACGTTTCATTTCGTTGCCTTCTGCTGGGTGTTCTTCCGCAGCAGCTCGTTTGAGAGTGCCTGGGCCATGCTACAGCAAATAGCCACCAACTTCCACCCGGAGCTGATGCTACAGGTGGCAGCTGGCTATAAGTATGTGTTCATGCTAATGGTCTTCGGCTATCTCACGCACTTCATCCCAGAGTCGTGGGACAACGGCATTGTAAGGCTGCTGCAACGCGGCGGCATTGCGGTCTCGGCGCTGCTGATAGTGATTGTGGCCTACATGGTGATTCAAGTGAAGAGTTCGGAGATACAGCCCTTCATCTACTTTCAGTTCTGAGGCTTCCGTGACAACTGGCAGTCGGGCTCAGTAAGTGAGCACCTCCACTCCGTGTTCAGTCATGAGCAGGGTGTGTTCCCACTGCGCCGAGGGTTTCTCGTCCTCGGTAATCACCTCCCAGCCGTAGGGATCGTCGGCATCTACGAACACTCTCCATGTACCCATGTTTATCATAGGCTCAATGGTGAACACCATTCCCGGCACCAAGAGCATGCCTGTACCGCGGTGCCCGTAGTGGTCCACGTCGGGCTCTTCGTGGAAGGCGTTGCCCACGCCGTGCCCTGCCAGGTCGCGCACGATGCCGTAGCCGTACTTCTTACAGTGCTTCTGTATGGCATGGCCAATGTCACCCACGAATCCGAAAGGCTTTGCGGCCTCCATGCCAATCTCCAGACACTCCTTGGCCACTCGCACCAGCTGTTCCTTTTCGGGCGTTGTCTTGCCTATAATGAACATGCGGGAGGCGTCGGCATAGTATCCGTCGACAATGGTGGTGAAATCAACATTTACTATGTCGCCCTCCATGAGCACGTCTTCTGCCTTGGGTATGCCATGGCACACCACCTCGTTGATGCTGGTACACACCGACATGGGGAATGGCAACATATCCTCGTCGCCACCGTAGTTGAGGCAGGCAGGCGTGGCGTTGTGCTCTTCGCAGTAGCGGCGGCATATCTTGTCTATCTCAAGTGTCGACATGCCGGCACGTATGTTCTTTGCCACCTCGTCGAGCACTCCGGTGTTCACCACCCCTGCCCGCCTTATTCCCTCAATCTGCTCTGGAGTCTTTATCAAGTCACGTGTGGGCACGAGCTTGTTTTTGTTCTCCCAGTACATCACCTGCTTGTCCAGCTCCGTTGGCGGCTGTCCCGGCAGGCAGTGCCATCTGCGTTTCTTCTGTTTCATCCAGACGGTGGGTTTACTCCATGTCGTTGGCATCGGCAGCCTTTTTCGATGTTGCCGTCGATGTCTTGCGAATGGCGCGCTTGCGGGTGGTCTTCTTCTCTGCGGGTGCCACGGGTTTCTCCACCTTTACTCCAGCCAGTTCGGGGTCGATGAGTATTCGTCCGCAGTATTCGCAGACAATGATTTTCTTGTGCATCTTGATGTCAAGCTGCCTCTGTGGCGGAATCTTGTTGAAGCATCCGCCGCAGGCGTCGCGCTGCACGTAGACGATGCCCAAGCCGTTGCGGGCGTTCTTGCGTATACGCTTGAACGAGGTCAGCAGTCGCGGCTCGATCTTGCCCTCCAGCTCCTTCACCTTTTCCTTCAGCTTCTCCTCTTCGGCGCGCGTCTCGGCCATAATCTCGTCGAGTTCGCCTTTCTTCACCTCAAGGTCTCCCTTGCGCTCCTCTATTACAGCCTTGTTTTTCTCCAGCTCCTCGCCCTTTTCGGTAATCTTTGCCTGAGCCTCGCGTATCTTCTTGTTGCACAGCTCTATCTCAAGTGTCTGGAACTCAATCTCCTTGGAGAGCGTGTCGTACTCACGGTTGTTCTTCACCTCGTTGAGCTGCTCCTTGTACCTGGACACGCTGGACTCTGCGTCGGCAATCTCGCGCTTCTTCTGCACCACTGCCTGCTGGAACTCGTCGATGTCGTTCTGAATACGCTCTATGCGCGTGTTCAGTCCCTCGATCTCGTCTTCCAGGTCATCAACTTCCTGAGGCAGCTCGCCTCTCAATGTCCTCTTCTCGTCAATCAGCGACAGTGCTGTCTGCAACTGGTAGAGAGTCTTAAGTCTTTCCTCTACCGATAAGTCTGTAGGATCTTTCTTTGCCATAATGAAGCCCCCCTCTTATCCCCCGTTGGGGGGAGGCCGTAGTCAGGGGCATGGGCCTTTGTTATATATACAGTATCGGGTTCGTATCCGTCTCGGCCATCTCCGTGCGCACCTCCGGGCACTGGTCATGAATGACCTCGCGGAACACCTCGCTTGTGAACTGCTCGCTCTGGTAGTGTCCGATGACACATATCTGCACCTTCTGTTCGTAGCCGAAGTACTGGTGGTAGTGCATCTCACCGGTGATGAAGGCATCGGCACCTGCGGCCACGGCCTCGTCGAGCATGAAGTCGCCGGCGCCACCACAGATGGCCACGCGGCTTATCTTCCTCCTCAGCAGCTCGTTGCACATGGCGCACTCCACATCGAAGACCTTCTTCACCTTCAGCACGAAGTCGCACGACACTAAGGGTTCGGGCAATGTGCCTATCACTCCGCTCCCGCACTCCATGCCTTCCACCTTCCTGGCTGTGAGGAAAGCCACATCGCCAAGCCCCAGCTTCTCGGCAATACGGAAGTTCACGCCCCCCTGCGCGTTATCCATATTGGTATGCATGGAAACCACGGCGATGCCGTTTTTTATGGCCTTCATCACTGTGCGCTGCACGTCGTTGGCATCGCTGATGGTCTTAAGCCCGCGGAATAGCAGGGGGTGGTGGCTCACAATGAGGTTGCACTGCTTCTGGAGAGCCTCGTCAACGATTCTCTCCGTTACGTCTAAACACAATAATGCCCCTGAAACCTCCGCCTCTGTCAGTCCTACTTGCAGGCCAGCATTGTCCCAGCTTTCCTGCAAGGGCAGGGGCGCGAATCGTTCAAGGGCGCTTAACACTTCCTTTACTTTCACGCTTTGTCACGTATTTATGTTGTTTCTGTCCCCTACCCTACTTGTCGAGCACGCTGTATACAGAGTTGTTCGACTTGTATTCGGGCACAATCTCCTTCATCTTCTTGACCGTGGCCATGTTGTCAAACTCCCGTGATATCTTCACCAGGTCGTTGATGTCGTCAACCACATTCTTGAAGTCGTATTGCCGCACATTGGCTATGCGTATCTTGTCGTGGAACGAGGGCTTGGTGTCTTCCTGCTCGCTGAGCACCTCCTCGTAGAGTTTCTCTCCGGGCCTGAGTCCGGTGAACTCTACTTTCACGTTCTTTGCACCGCTCAGATTTATCATGCGCCTTGCAAGGTCTGCTATGCGCACGGGCTTGCCCATGTCGAAGACGAATATCTCCCCTCCGTTGCCCTTGGTTCCTGCTTCGAGCACCAGCTTGCATGCCTCTGGTATGAGCATGAAGAACCTGATGATGTCGGGGTGGGTTACGGTGATAGGGCCTCCGTTGCGTATCTGCTCTTTGAAGAGTGGTATCACCGAGCCGTTGCTTCCCAGCACGTTTCCGAAACGTGTGGTCACGAACTGCGTTTTGCTCTTCTTCCCGCCAGCGTCCTTAGCCTGCTGGTCGTTCCACACGTTAAGGCTCTGCACGTAGATCTCGCAAATCCTCTTTGAGCATCCCATCACGTTGGTGGGGTTCACGGCCTTGTCGGTAGAGACCATAACGAATTTCTTCACTCCGTACTTCACCGACAGGTCAGCAAGCACTTTGGTGCCGAGCACATTGTTGAGCACAGCCTCGCTGGGGTTGTCCTCCATCATGGGCACGTGCTTGTAGGCTGCTGCATGGAACACATATTCCGGACGGAACGTGTTGAAAATCTTTTCCATGCGGTCATGGTGGCAGATGCTTGTCACCACGGTCTCCGCCTTCACTCCCGGCCAGTCCCTTGCCATCATCAGCTGCAGGTCGTGCTGAGGTGTCTCCGCCTGGTCGATAAGCATCAGCTCTGCCGGTTTCAGGGCAGCCACCTGCCTCACAATCTCAGAGCCTATCGAGCCTGCCGAGCCTGTCACCAGCACGCGTTTTCCCTGCAATGCCTCGCCTACGGACTCCATGTCAACGTTTATCTCGTCGCGTGGCAACAGGTCTTCCACCGACACTTCGCGCAACTGCATTGTGACAGGCTTTTCGTCCTTGTTGACAGTGGCATTGGCGTAGTCGTCAATGTTCCATTCCTTCACTCTGTCGGACATGTAGATGCGCACGCCTGCACTCAGCAGAATGTCTTGCAGCTTCGAGTCGTTGCGGAACTCCTTGTTGCGCAGAGGCGAAATGAGCACGGCCTCAATGTTGTCGCGCTTCACTATGTCGGCAATGTTGTCTGAATCGGTGTACACCCTGTGCCCCATAAGACTGTGGTGCATGTAGTTGCCGGAATGGGCGATGAATCCTCGCAGCACGAAGCGGGTGGGATGCTCGGCGTTGATGCTCTTGGCCAGCCCCACGCCTCCGTCATGTACGCCGTAGATGAGCACCTTCTTGGCCCGCTTGTCCGACATCGACACGTCGTAGAGGGTCTTCACCAGTATGCGCATGCCCCACATAAGCATGGTGGTGATGGCATAGATGGCAGTCAGCTCGGCTGTTGTCAGCCCCACGAAGTGTGACTTCGGTGCGTTGTACATGGAGTAGTGTATGAGAAAGGCTATCGCCAATCCCAGAATATTGGCGTATGCAACCTTCTTCAAGTCTACGAACGATGAATAGCGGACTATTCCCGAATATGTGCGGAACAAGCGGAACGTCACTATGCTTATGGCCATATATACCAGCATGGTAAGCATAAGCTTGTAGAAGTGCGTCAACGTCTGATACCCGCGATGGAACATCCAGTACACCAGTACCGATGAGAACAACAGTATGACACAATCGAGTAGTAGCATGCACCAATAAGGCAGCGAGTTGCGCCTGAAGTACCATGTCATGAGCTTGTTCCAAAACTTCATAAGAATAGTAATTGTGTCCTTTTTCTTGTCCCTTTTTACGGGGAATATGCAATTTGGCTGCAAAGTTACGCATTTTATGTTAATAAAGCAAACATTTTTCCTGTTTTAGCCAATTATTTTAGTCTTTTTTCGATTTAGTCAGCAATTTGTGAGCGTCTGATGGCTGTTTCTCGGTTTTTCTTAGTACCTTTGTGCCCGAATTTATGCTGATTATGAAAGATACCAACCGTATACTACAGGAGTGCGTGGCCGAGATGTCACGCCACACCGACATTGAGCGTTCCATGATGCCTGCCACGACAGCCCCCCTGCCGTCGGTAGAATGTGTCAAGCGCATAGTGGAGATTGTGAAGAGCATCATCTTCATCGACTATTTCCATCGCCGCCAGCCCGACGAGCAGATGCGCGCATATTATATAGGTGTAAGCATGGAGGAGCTGCACAACCTGCTACGCACACAGATAGCGCGCGGGCTGCAGTTCTGCGACGACTGCAGCGAGGACGACGTGGCTACTACTGCCGATGACAGCGCCCTGCGCTTCATAGGCATGCTGCCTGAAATCAAGCGCCTTCTCTATACCGACGTCGAGGCCATGTTCCAGAACGACCCTGCCGCCACCAACTACGGAGAGGTGATTTTCTGCTACCCTGTGATTGACACCATGACCCACTACCGCATAGCCCACCAGCTTCACAAGCTCATGGTGCCCGTCATCCCCCGTATCATTACCGAGCAGGCTCACTCCAAGACGGGCATCGACATACACCCTGGCGCCCAGATTGGCGAGTATTTCGCCATCGACCACGGAACGGGCGTGGTGATTGGCGAGACGTGCATCATAGGCAGTCACGTCACCCTGTACCAGGGTGTCACCCTTGGCGCCAAGAGCTTTAAGTACGATGCCGATGGTAACATGCTCAATGTTCCCCGACACCCTGTCATCGAGGATCACGTCACCATCTATTCCAACGCCTCCATTTTAGGCCGCATAACCATTGGCCACCACTCAGTGATTGGAGGTAACATCTGGGTGACCAACAACGTGCCGCCACATTCGCGCATACAACAGTCGCGCGCTATTGACGTGTCGTTCCAGGGAGGATTGGGAATCTGACTTGTTAGCAGGGAAAGGGTTGGGGAGCTTAGCGGCTGATGGTGTCGGCTCCCGGGTTGAAGACCATATTGTAGACACCTTCGCCCATAGCAGTACCTATCTCGTCGAGCATGTACCACTTCTCGCCGCGGCGTCCTATGAAGTGTGAGCCGTCCTCAAGACTGATTATTTCATCAAAGCTCTTCGAAATCTGCATATCGCTGAAGTCCAAGAACTTGTACTTGCCATAAAGGCAGGCCACCACCGACACGTTGGTGATGGCCACCACCTTGTCGTAGCGAGGTGTCAGCTTCACCGTTGCCTGGTTGTCGGCAATGCCCCATGCTGTGCCGTTGTAGAAAGCGAAGTGGGTTCCGCTCATGTTGCTGATGGCCAAGTAGTCTTCATGCTCAGGAACTATTGTATTGCCCATAGGGTCAACGAACTTGTAGAGTCTGGGTATGGTGTCGATGGGAGCCTCACTGCTGACGATAAGTCCCTCAGACACACGGTCGCCAATGCTGTCGGTAGACATGAACGAGGTCTCCAGCAGGTTGCCGTCTACGGTGATGATGCTTACGCGGTGCCCCGCGCTGTCGCGGAAGGCCACGTCGTTGCCCTTGGCAGTGTCCACCACGAGCGCATAGCCCTCGCTGAATCGCCCTGCCCTGAGGAACTGCGGCTTTATGGCCACCTTGCCGTGGGTGTCCACATAGCCTATCAGGTGTCCCGCCTTGAAGGGAGCCAGCCCGTCGTGGAACCTACCCACCCAGTCAACCTTCGCTCCGTCTACGTCCTTCAGCTCAAAGGCCACGGAGCCATCCTTGTGTATGAACTGGATATAGTCCTTGCCCTTTTCCACGCACGGCGCCACATCCTCATAGAAAAGTCCGGCCGAGCGATACTCTCCGCCCACTTTCTTCGGTTCGGCCTCGGCAGTGAAGTACTCCCACAGGCCGTTGGCATTGCGCATGAGGAACAGTCCGCCCACGGCGTTTGAGGGTTCAGAGACAAGCGTGTCGCTGAGCAGCACCGTACCGTCGAGGCCCATCAGCCCCCACTTCTTGCTGTCTTCTGAAGACTTGAAGGGAATATATTCCAGTTGCGAAGGCGTAACGTCTTCAACAACCTCCACGGCAGGCTTGGATTCCTCGCCGGGAAACATTTTCTTAACATAGCTGCACGACACGAACAGCGCCGACACAGCCACTATGACAAACAGATTCTTCGACAAAGCTTTTCTCATTTAACCTCGTTTCTCTCATTATCGGCTGCAAAATTACAACAAATTTCTGAAACTATACAAGAAAACTTGGAAAAATATCACAAAGCACTGTTATTTTGGCAAAAAACGTGCTTACACTCCAACAAAAAACAGTAATTTTGCACCATGAAGAAACAATTGCTTACACTCCTCACACTCATTTTGGCACTTGGTGCCCCTGCCGCTAATATATATAATGTACGCGAATATGGAGCCAAGGGCGACGGCAGCACCCTCGACACCCCAGCCATCAACGCAGCCATCGAGGCAGCAGTAGCAGCCGGCGGCGGACAGGTACTACTGCCCGCTGGCACATACCTCTGCGGCAGCATACGCCTGAAGTCGAACATCGACCTGCACCTCAGCGCCGGAGCCACCATCCTGGCTGCCGACCCCAAGGACTTCAAGGGTAAGACAGGCCTTGGAGGCGACGGCGGCAGGCTCTACGACGAGAGCGAGTCGTTCGGCGGCTTCCCAGAGTACCAGGACGGCGGCCACACCTATTTCCACAACTCACTCATCTGGGCCGAGGGGCAGACCAACGTCTCTATAACCGGACACGGCACCATCGACGGCAAGGGGCTGACCAAGAAAGACACCGAGAAGGCCGGCAACGTGCAGGGCGGAAGCATAGGCACCGGCGACAAGGCTATAGCCCTGAAGCTGTGCAGGCAGGTCACCATCCGCGACATCACCATCTTCCGCGGGGGGCACTTCGCCATCATCATGACCGGCTGCGACCTCTCCACCATCGACAACGTGACCATCGACACCAACCGCGACGGTTTCGACATCGACTGCTGCAAGTATATGACCATCACCAACTGCCGGATAAACACCCCGTCAGACGACGCCCTCGTGCTTAAGTCGTCGTATGCGCTCAAGCGCCCCGTAACCACAGAGCACATCGCCGTCTCCAACTGCAACATCACCGGCTACAAGTGCGGCACCCTGCTCGACGGAACATACATACCCGAGCCGGTAGGCTGGGTGTGCGGCCGCTTCAAGTTAGGCACCGAGTCGAACGGCGGCTACCGCAACATATCGCTCACCAACAGCACCTTCATGTACTCCTCAGGGCTGGCCTTCGAGGAGGTTGACCAGGGGCGGATGGAGAACATAGTGGTGTCGAACATCACCATGTCGCACGTTCACCACTACCCTATTTACATCACCACCGGATGCCGCAACCGCGGCCCGAAGGAGATTGTCTCTACCGACAACAACGGCAACACCGTGACCACTCCCGTCACATGGCAGTCGTCGGCCCGCGACATACAGATTTCCAACGTCATTGCCGACGACTGCGACTCGCTCTGCTCCATTATCGTCACCGGCATCAAGGGCGAGCCTGTGCGCAACGTGTGGCTCTCCAACATCCGCCTATATTTCAAGGGCGGGGGCAACAAGGAACTGGTGAACAAGAACTACCGCGAGCAGGGCACCAACTATCCAGAGCCTAAGTTTGCAGGCTGGACACCTGCCTATGGTCTCTACGCACGTCACGTCGAGGGTCTGTATGTCAACGACGTCACCTTCCGCTACGAGCGTCCCGACCACCGTCCGGCCGTGGTGCTCGACGATGTCCACGGCTCCACCCTCCGCGCTGTCGACGCCCCCACCGAGGAGGGAGTAGACAAGGTTGTCACCTTCCGCTCATCCGGAGTAACCATACAGCCATAGTATTCAGGCAGTTATTGAGTGGAGACGCTTTCAGCGTCCTTTGCACGACATTGCGGATGTAACTGCTCAGCACCCTCAAGATGAGTGCCCCATTCGGGGCAGAAATCGAACAAATCTGACCAAATCTTACAAATCTCTTATGGAAATATCTATTAATCGTAGGGACTTCTTCGACTAGCGAAGCGCGTAGCGAGTCCTTTATGTATGTCCGCAAAGCCGCATAGAATCGGACATACATAAAGGACTCGC